>JBKPEE010000068.1:0-32043 GCA_046728235.1 Acidobacteriota bacterium | reverse complement strand
GTCGATAAGGTCCTTGATCTCATCTTCTGAATAGTCAAGGTGTTCTTTCGGACGCGTTTCAACAAAACGTATGTTCGTGACTTTCGCGTCCGATGTGAACACTGCACGAAGCACTATCAACACTTCGGATGTTTTTTTGATTGATTTAGGCCATTCCGGTTCGGGTTTGTTCTTGATGACAGGATGAGGTTCTTTTCCAGAGCTGATGCCGCCGCTCGATTGGGCCGCGACGGGCAAAGCCGCAATTATGATGAGCAACGCCAACGTGAAGAGACGGAGTTTCATGATTCTTACCCCCTAGTCTGATACCGACACACTTTGACCTGACTGAAGATTGCCCGGATCCAGCACAACTGTATCTCCAACGTTGACGCCTGATTTGATTTCAAGCCAATTATCGCTGCGACGACCCACCGTCACGCTCTTTTCAACCGCTTTGCCGTTCTCAACTACGAGCACCTTGTCAATTCCAGCAAAGGTCACCAGCGCGTTCGGCGGAACCGTGACGGCGGTGTTCGTCTGATTCGTCACGATCTCAGCCTTCACAAACGCTCCGGGACGCAGGCGACCGTTGTTATGCACGTCGGCTTCAACTGCCAGCACGCGGTTCTGTTCGCTGATCGTCGGGCTCAGACGCTTGATGTAGCCGAGATACGAATCAGGATCACCTTCGACACTGACGCGCACGCTCTGTCCCATCCGAACGCTGTGCGATTCACGCTCGGGGACTTCAACGCGCAAGCGCAACGGATCGATGCGCACAATGCTTACCACCGGGGCGCCGGCCGCGAGATATTCGCCCGCGCTCGCTTTCTTTTCCTGCACCACACCATCGAGCGGCGCATAAACAACTGTGTCCTGCAGTTGCTGTTTCGCCAAAGCCAATTCAGAACGTCTCTGCGCCAGTACGCCCTGGCGGTTGCGAATCTCCTCCAGTGCGTCCTGGTACCGGCTCAACGCAACTTTGTAGTCTGAATCTACCGTGTCGTATTCAGCGCGCGGCGTAATCCCCTGCTGCACGAGTTTCGCGGCGCGGTCACGCTTAAGTTTGGCATCTTCCAGCACAGCCTTCGCCTGCCTGACCGTCCCGGTTTCTTCCGCGCTCACGCGATCGTCTGCGCCGTCCGGCGACAAGCCGAGACGCGCGCGCGCCTGCGCCAGCGCGGCTTCAGCCTGCTGCACGCGCAGTTTGTAATCCTGTTGTTCGAGTTGTGCGATGACCTGTCCCTTGCGGACTACGCTGCCGAAATCGACGCTAATCATCTGGAGCCGGCCCGGGACTTTCATTCCCACCGTCGTCTGATCGTAAGCGGCGAGGTTGCCGTTAACCGTGACCGTTTCGCCTACCGGTATTTCCGCCACTTTTACGGTCTTGACCTGTCTGGGCTGCGATTTGCCGTCCGAGTTTGTTGTCTTTCCTGAGGCGGGGTAATCGCTCTTACATGCGGTTGCAGCGACCAGCAAAGCTGCAACGGCGCAGAATAAAACCAGTCGCAACAGTGTTGAGGGATGAGATAAAACCATTTCGGAATAACTGCCCGGCAGGCGGTAGTTTAGCATGCTGAGTCTTAATACGCCCTTCTGCTGGAATGGGTTACATTAGCAGAAATCAGCGCAGGCGCAGATTGCCCCGGGCATGGGCGAGACGCTCGTGCTACAAATTGTTTGACTTTGACGCTGCGTCAGAGTTTAGCCTCAATAGGTGAAGGGGTATTTCGGATGACGGGATCCGCCGGCAAATTGTTCAAAGCACGTGAATTCGCACGTTTGACCGGTGTCACCGTGCGGGCGCTGCACCATTACGACCGGCTGGGTCTGTTGAGGCCGAGCCGGTACTCGCGGGCGGGTTACCGCCTGTATTGCGAAAGCGACGTGGCCCGGCTCGAGCAGATCGTGGCGTTGAAATTCATCGGATTTTCCCTGAGCGAGATCAAGAACATCCTCAAGGGTGGACACACGGATCTGGCGACGGCTTTGCGGCGACAGCGCGAGGCGATCGAAGAGAAGAGTGCACGGCTGAAGCAGGCGATCAGAGCCATTCAACGCGCTGAATCTGTGGTCGCCAGGAATGGCGAGTCCAATTGGGGCATGTTCGCCAACTTAATTGAGGTAATCAATATGCAAGCAAACATGGATTGGACCAAAAAGTATTACTCGGAAGAGGCGCGGCGGGAGATCGAGAAACGGGCGGCGACTATACAACCGGAGGTCATAGAGCAGGCGCACCGTGACTGGGCGAAGTTGATCAAGGAAGTCGAAGCTGCGGTCGCAGCCAAAGAAGACCCGGCCGGCGGGAAGGCACAATCACTTGCTGCCCGCTGGTCAGAACTGGTCAGAGGTTTCACCGGAGGCAACGCTGAGATTCAACAAGGACTCAACCGAATGTACGCCGATCGAAACAACTGGCCGGCCTCAATGCCGCGGCCTTTCGGCGATGAGGTGCAGGCGTTCATTTTTGAGACCATGAAGTGCGGAAAGAAGTGACGGAATGAGGTCAGTACCATTTGCGTCAGCAAATGGGACAAAGCTGCAATGCCGCGAAGTGGGCGCTTGATCCCATCCGCTCACGCGGACGGTACTGACTGCGCTCAAGATTTCACCAAACGCGACCTCTCTCCCCACTTCCCTTCAAATACAAATTCACTGATCGGTTTGCGGCTGCGCGCACTGACTTCCCGTTCACGAAACGCTTCGGGCAGCACCTCGGGATCAGCCTGATACCCAACGGCAACCGCGGCTACCGGTTCAAAACCGGCCGGCACGCCAAATGTCTCTCTGACTTTCTCAACCGAAAAGCCGGCCATCTGATGAACAAACAGTCCCAGGGCCGTCGCCTGAATCAATAGAGATCCCATCGCCATGCCTACATCGTGAAACGCATGCCGGTTAGGTTTGCCGGTTTTTTCGAAATTTAGTTTTGCGACCGAGACCATCAGCACCGGCGCTAGTTTCGCCCATTGCTGATTCTTTTCAATCAAAGAACTCAACAACTGCGCGTACTCTTCCGGCTTCTCTTTCGTGGCAATGATGAAGGACCAGGGCTGTTCATTGAATGAAGATGGCGCCCAGCGGGCGGCTTCGAACAGTCTCCGTAGCTTGTCGGGCTCGACGGCGCGGTCAGAAAACGCGCGCGGACTCCAGCGGCGGCTGAGCGTCTCTTCGATTGGATAGTCGGTTGCTGCAGGCTTTTCCATGGCCTAACAGTACGCGCATTGGTTTAGAACCGCGAGTAATAACGAGCTGGATTTACAAACGAGTCAGTACCATTTGCGTCAGCAAATGGGACCAAGGTAGCTCCAAGCGTTTCGCCTGATCCCATCCGCTCACGCGGATGGTACTGACCCGTTCATCCACCAAAGCTCTTGCGGAAAAGGTAGGACAACTTGATGAAGAAAGTGCGCCCCTTGCGGCGAAAGCCGGGCTCGAGTTGTCCCGTGAAAGGACTGAACCCGTTGTGAACCAGGTCGTCGTTATAACCGACGTAAAAAGCGGTCCCGGGATTGGGCGTGTAGCCAAACAGAAATTGCCCGCGCGCCTCTGACGCCAGCGTGTCGTAATCAACTCGCGCGCGCGCGAACACAAAGCGGCTGAACTGATAGGTGCCGCGGAAGGAATAGATGTTGTCCTGAAAGGCGAGCAGGCCCGTATCACTGCGCCGAAGTTTGCTCTGCTCCCAACTTATTGACATGTTGAGCGGCTTGGTGGGTTGGTAATTCACCCCGAAATTTAGATCGAGCGATTTGCCCGGACCCGGATCCAGCGCCGCGTTCGGATCGGCCAAAGCTGCCGGGCTGACGCGAATGAATTTCGGCAACGCGCCAAAATCATAGTCGTAAGAATTCCATCCCTGACTCACAAACGTGTTGAATGAGTATTTTTGGCTTGGTTTCGTGCTGGCATACATGTACCAACCATACTGGTATGTTGAACGTTCGGGCGGACCAAAGAACGCGCCCTCGTGCGTGGCGGTGCGCTTTAAACCAAACTCCTCTTCGAACAGGCGCTCATAACCCTGATTCAAGCCAAAACCCAGATTCGTGTTGTGCTGAAAATTCAGGTTCATGCTCGATTCGTGATAGAAGTTCTGGCTTAGCAACTGCCAGTTGAAATTCGAGCCGAAGTTGTCATTAAAGTTCCAATTGATGAGCTTCGCTTTGGGCTTCTGTTCCGACTGGTAACCGACATAGCCGCCCGCGAAATTCGTATTAAGCCGCCGCGTAAAACCAACGTCGGCGCGAAAATCCTGCGTCTGGCCGTTACCGTTCGCCCCATAATAAAAGTGGCGGCCGTCGCGGTTGTATTGCCATCTATACGCAAGTCCATTGCCGGTGCGATAGTAATCGTTCGTTTCTGCAGGACGTGTCGGATTGCCGCGCACCGGATCGTAGCCGGCAAAGCATCCATCGGAAGGACCGGGACGATGAGCGTCCAATCCAGGTTCAAAGAAACAGCGCCGTGAGGTTGTTGCCAGTACCTGGAACTTAAAGGTTTTCTGCTTACTGATTTGAAAACGGCCGTCGATGCCACCCAGCTGATTGTGCTGCTCAATAAAGTTATAGCTGGTCACGAGTAAGCCGATGTAAGACTGTTTACCGACATCCCGTTTCAGACGCAGGATCCCGATGTAGGCATTTTTGTCGATGAAGCGCGCGATGGCGGGGAGCGCAGCCGCATCCTGCTTCTCTTCCTTGGTGAAATTGCCGGGCGCGTTGTCGCTCGCGAGTAGTATTCCAAAAGTATTCTTACCACGTTTGCCGGAAAGTTTGACGGCGACGTCGGGATCGACAATCGCGCGCGTATGAACCGCCTGAATCGGGGTTTGGAAGATGTCGATTCCTTCGAGAAAGAAGGGACGCTTCTCTTCAAAGAAGATCGGAAAGCGCTGATTGGCGGTGACTACGGTCTGGTCTGCCTCAACCTGCGCGAAGTCCGGATTCACGGCCAGATCGAGAGTCACCGTCGGTGTGAGGCTGTATTTCGCGGTCACGCCGATATCGACACCGAGTGGTTGATTGAGCATTCTGCCGGGATCGACCAGCGCCGGATTGTCTGCGAGTTGCGCCGGCGTCATAGCATTGACCCGCTTTCCAGTTTCGGACACCGTTATGCTGGGGATCACCTCGAGCGTGCGTTCCGTCGAAATTCCATCCAGTCCCGTGATGTGTCCTTCCTGAATGAGTTCAGACGAGATGTCGCGCGACAACGGCATCCATGAATCGAATTCGTCGTTGAATCGATCAATGTTGCGCGCGATGTGAATCCCCCACAGCTTCCCCTTCCCGGCTTCGTAGCGCAGCGATTTGAAGGGAATAGCAACCTCAAGCGTCCATCCGTCGCTCGTGATGAGGCCTTTGGACTCCATAACGATATCGACACTGAAGTCCGTGCCCTGGCCCTCGGTCATGATGCCGTCCTGCTGAACCCCGAGCGGGTTCCAACCAAATATGTACGCGCGCCGCTGATCGTTGAAGGTGTCGAGGTAGACGCGCACGTTGTCTTCTTCGAAAACGTTGTCGCGTTTGGCGACCGTGGCGCGAACCTTGTCGGGCTCGTCGTAACAATGAAATGCCAGATAGAGAGTTTTTGAATCAAAACCCATCATCACCACTGTCGGCTTTGACGGCGCGATGTTGTCGCCGGGCTGGATTTGCACAAAATCCTTGAAGACGGCCGCCGTTTTCCAGACTTCTTCGTCCAGCTTGCCGTCAATTACCGGAGGACGTTCAAATCGAGGGAGTGTGATGGGTTTGGATTTTTCGGGAGGAATGATAACCGCATGTTTGGGCGCGGCGATCGACTTCGTAGCCGAGCCCGAGGGAGCAGACTGCGCCACCACAGCGATGCAAAAGCACAGCAGCCATCCGAGCGGTGCGAATCGCTTCGTAACCATTAACTCACTCTGCTGGTGTCAGACGGTAGTTCGCGCGAAAACGTTAACTTAACACGAGATCTCTTAGATGTTCGTCTGGGGGGCTTTCGGACTGCGCAGATCGTTAGACGATAAGGCCGAGCGACCTGTTCCAAATTTTACGCGCACGTACAGAGATTTGTTCTTGTTGTTTGTTAAGGAATGTTAAGGCTGACGTGGGTCAGTTTGAAAAAATTATCATTCTCGCCGGCGCTTTAGCGCGGCGACAATTCTTTCGCTCAAAAGCGGAAACCGTTTAAACGGCTTCCTTTGACTTGGTGCCTCGGACACCGGGCTAAAGCCCCGGTATGAATGAAAGAGACAAGTTGAACCAGTACCCTCTTACCAGACTCTGGTTTTCCAGTTTATTCTCTGCGCCTTCCTTCCAACCCTTCGAAATTGGTTTCATAATAGCGATTGGGACTCGTAGGGCAGGAAATGATGATTCACTGGCACTCGATGTATCTGAAGGCTCTGGTAGTGGTCATGGTTATGTGGTTTATGGCCGCACCGGCCCAACTGCAACGGAGCGTGAATTCGGGGCGGTTAGAGAGGCTCAGCGAAGAAACCCAGCAGCGAGCCACTGGGCAATTCAATCAACCTCGCGTCAAGGGAAATAGCGAGTTTGCCCTGAACCTCTACGGCACGCTGAGCGAGAAAGAGGGAAACGTTTTCTTCTCTCCTTACAGTGTCTCGTCGGCCCTGGCCATGACTTACCTTGGAGCGCGTGCAGAGACAGCGAAACAAATGGCGTCTGTCTTGCACTTAGCGGCGGACCAGGCAGAAGCAACTCGGGCCTTCACCGGTCTGAATAAAGGTCTCAATGGTAACGGAGAAACTCGCAACTACGAGCTGGCCGTCGCCAATGCGCTATGGGGAGCGAAGGGTGTGGGCTTCCTGGATGATTTTCTGAAGGCTGCCCAGGACGCTTACGGCGCAGGTCTGAAGGAACTGGATTTTGAAAAAGACGCGGAAGGCTCTCGCGGAATTATTAACAATTGGGTCGAGCAGGCGACGCACCAAAAGATCAAGGACTTGTTGACGCCGGGATCGATTGACCCAAAAACGCGCTTAGTCTTAACCAACGCGATTTACTTTAAGAGCGCCTGGTTTGTGCCGTTTAACGAACAGTTGACTAAGCAAGCTGATTTCACGCTGGCAAAAGGGCAGAAAGTCACCGCTCCCTTAATGGAAACCACGGGTAACTTTCTATATTTGGAAGAAACCGGTTTACAAGTCGTGGAACTACCTTACGCCGGAAACGAATTGTCTATGCTCATCCTGCTCCCGCGACAGGCAGACGGTTTGCCTGCGCTGGAGAAGTCGCTGAAGGAAGAAAGGCTGTCCGTCATTCAGTCGAAACTTTTGCCGGCGAGAGTAAATGTCATTGCTCCCCGGTTCAAGATCACCTCGTCGTTTGAACTTATCGGGCCTCTTCGCAGGCTGGGGATGGAACTGCCGTTTACAACCAGTGCTGATTTTTCGGGAATGGATGGAAAGAAGGACCTGTTAATCTCAGTGGTGGCCCATAAGGCTTACGTTGACGTAAATGAGAAGGGAACGGAAGCGGCTGCCGCCACAGCTGTTGGAATGATGCCTACTTCCGTCCCCGCACGCCCAAAAGAATTCCGAGCCGATCATCCGTTTCTGTTCCTTATTAGGCACCAGCGCTCTGGCAGCATCCTTTTCATTGGTCGCGTACAAAACCCGCTACCATGACGCACCTAAATCGCAAGCGTGGATCTGGCTACAGAATATCGCCGCCTGGCTTCGCCGCAAAAGTTAGATCGAGTTCCCTAGTCAGAAGTGTTCCGTTCGTGTTGCTTCGTGTGATTTCGTGGATCGTCCTTGTTTTCCGAACGAACAGAACGATCCACGAAATCACCCGAACTACACGAAACTCATTACCACGTTTACTCGACTTTTAAGGCAAAGCGCCGTCGCCTAAAGGCGGTACTCCAAACCTCAACTCAGCCGAAGCTCTTGCGAAACAGGTAGGACATCTTGATGAAGACGGTGCGGCCGTTACGACGGAACCCTGGTTCCAGCTGTCCAGTGAAGGGACTATAGCCGTTGCGATTTAGATCGTCGTTGTAGCCGATGTAGAGGGCCGTGCCGGGATTAGGGGTCCAGCCAAACAGAAATTGTCCCTTGTAATTCGAGTTAAGTGAATCAAAATCTATGCGGCCGCGCGCAAAAATGAAACGCGTGAATTGATAAGTGGCTTTTACCGAGACGAGGTTCTCGTCGAACGCGAGCAGGTGCGTATCATTTCGTCGCAGACGTTGCTTGGTAAGGCTGACGTCGATCCGCAAAGGGTTCGTTGGTTGATAAGTGATGCCCCCGTTCGCATTGAAGAACTTCCCTGCACCCGGATCCTGGGGAGCCAGACATACCGCAGGCAGCGGCGGATCTTCCGGATGGACCGGAGGCGGGCAGAGTCCAGCGGCGGCCGCCGCGCGTGCGGTGACGGCAGGGATGCTCACTCGCGGAAACTTTGGGCCGGCACCAAAATCATAGTCGAGATTTCCGTAGGATTGATTGGCGAAGAAATTGAAATTGAATTTCTTATTGACCGTCGACTGTCCCCAGACGTACATCCCGCCGTTCGGGTGCGAACGTTCGGCGTCGTCGCCCCAGAAGGTGCAAGTGTTCTTGAGCGCGCAACTGGTGCCGAAGTATTTGCGTGTCGGACCAAACTCTTCTTCAAACACGCGCTCGTAGCCGATGTCGACGCCCACCCCGATCGAAGTCTGGCGATGGAAGTTCCATTGCATCTGCGTCTCGTTGTTATATATCTGCATGCGGCGTTGCCAATCAAAGTTGGTGTTGAATGCATTGTAGGCGCGCCATGATACGAGCAAATTTTTCGGACGCGGGTCAGAGTTATAACGCACGAAGAGATTGTGACTGTTCGTGTTCGTACGACGGTTGAACCCCACGTCTGATCGATAGTAACGAGTGCGACCGACGGTCGAGTAGTCATACCCCCAGTTGCGGCCACTCATGTTGTAGTCGGTCGAATAGATAAAGCCGTTCTCTGTTCGATCGAACGAACCACCTTCATCCGGGAAGAAAAAACTGTTACGCGAGTGCGTCGCGAGCACCTGAGCACTGAAAGTGGTTGCTTTATTGATGCGGAACTTCGCATCGATGCCACCCAGCTCATTGTACTGATCGACAAAGCGGCGATACGTCCCAAGAAATCCGATAAACGAATCATTCTTGCCGATATCGTGCTTGAGCCGCAGCACGCCGACATTTGCGTTCTTTCCAATCAGACGTGGATCTGTGGTCAGCTTCTCTTCGTCCGTGAAGTTTCCTGGAGCATTGTCTGACGCGACCAGCAGCCCAAAGGTGTTACGGCCAATCTTTCCGGTAAGCTTGGTCGCAAAATCCGGATCAACGATCGTGCGTGTGTGCACTGCCTGGATTTGGGTCTGAAAAATATCGATGCCTTCGAGAAAGAAAGGACGCTTCTCAGGGAAGAAGATCGGAAATCGCTGGTTCGCGGTAACCACCAACTGATCAGCTTCGACCTGAGCAAAGTCAGGATTCAACGCGAAGTCAAGGGTGACGTTCGGCGTAATCGTGTATTTTCCCGTCAAACCAGGATCGAGGTGAATCGGTTCATTCACCAGCCGACCGGGATCGAACATGCCCGCCGCCACCTGCGACGAGGACAAGGTGGCTTTCCGTTTTGCTGTTTCTGACAGTGTCAGACTCGGAATCAGTTCCAGAGTTCGCTCCGCGGAAATTCCTTCAAGTCCAGTCAGGTGACCTTCCTGCGCCAACCAACTGGAATTGTCACGGCTGAGGGGCATCCACATATCGAGCTCGTTATTGAAGCGCTTGATACGCCGCCAGAAATGCGCGCCCCAAAGCTTGTCTTTGCCGGCGACATAACGAAGCGACTTGAACGGAATGGCGATCTCAACAGTCCAACCGTCAGAGGTCACTTCTCCTTTCGATTCCATTACGATGTCGGGGTTGAAGTCTTCATTGTTGTCCGTCCAGGTACCGTCGGCCTGCACGCCCAGCGGGTTGAAATCAAACTCGTATGCCTTGCGTCGGTCATTGAATGTATCGAACAGAATTCCCACGTAGTCGTCGTTCCAGATGTTGTCGCGTTTGGCAATCGTGGCGCGGACCTTGTCCGGCTCGTCGTAGCAATGAAAGGCGATGTAGAGGAACTTTGCGTCGTGCCCGAGCAGCACCTCAGTCGGCTTCGACGGCGCGATGTTGTCACCCGGTTGGACCTGATAAAAGTCTTTGAGGACGACGGCGCTCTTCCACACTTCATCATCCAGTTTGCCGTCGATGACCGGAGGCTTTTCGAATTTTGGCAGGCGAACTGGATTGGCTTTTTCTGCCGGCAGTGTGATCTTCGATTTGGCCGCGGGGTCGGCCGAGGAATGCGCCGCTTTGCTATCAGGTTTCGGTGAGGCCGCCGGCGACGGGGTTTTAACCAGCGCAGTTTGAGCCATTGCGGCCACCGCACTTAAGGCCAACAGGCTGATTAAAGATAAAACCTTTGTCATGAAAACCGAAGCGGCGCAAAACATCTCGAGGCAACGCAGTGCCCTAATTTCTGTTTTGGAGTACCGCCTTTAGGCGGAATGTCTAAATTGGTCTCCTTCCGCCTAAAGGAGGTACTCCAAACTGGGGGTAACTACGCGAGGCAACGCCGCCTTTTCTTTATTTCTGATGTCAGGCCGCTTTCAGAAACTCAGACGGAGTTGCGCAAAGATGCGCCGGTTCCCGGCGCCTGAACTGCCACTGGGGCCGAAGCCACCATATTGGATCACGTTCAGCGACTGAGCAAAGAACGGCGAAGACAGATTTCCTACCGGGGTCCCCAGGTTCACGTTGTTAAATAAATTCAAAAAATTCACCGACATTTGCAGCGTGTAACGTTTGGCTTCCGGGCCGTGACCTGAGGCGGCGGCAACCGGCGCGGGCGCGGCAGTCTTGTTGGCGGGTTGAGCCGCCGCATTAGCCGGATGATGAGCCGAAGGCAGATCGCCGAAACTCCATGACTTGGTTACCCGCAGATTGACTGAAAAATAGCCGGGGCCGTTCCCGTAATTGCGGGGGATGAGCGGCTCGCCCAAAGCCGGTCGGAGATTGAAGTTGCCGGCACTCGTGCAGACGATATTCACCGGCGGATTTGCACAATTGACACCCGCCGGCGCAAACGAGGGCCGCTCAGTGAAAATCTTGTCGCCATTCGTATCCTGACCGGTAATGATATTGTAGGGCGCTCCCGTGCCCGCATTCACAAACGGATTAAGGGTGATTCCCCACCACGGCAGATTGAACGTGCCAAACAAAGTCACCCGATGTCGAAAATCGAAAGTTGCGCGCCCGTATTCACCGCTCAGGTCATAACTGTTGACGGGAAACAAGGTGCTGCCCTGGCCGTCGCTGTTATTGTTCGACTTGCCCCAGTTATAACTCGCAAAGAAGGTAATGGCCTTTGAGAAGCGGCTATTGAGATTAATGAAAACCTGTTCCTGATTGTACGAGGCCGTCGCTTCATATTGATAGATTTCGCCGACGTTCCCGAACGGCCGCAGACCATCAGGGTTGGCGGCCGTGATGGTTGCGGCCAGGGGTTGGTTGATATCCCGCGCGCGTATGACATGCGTGATGTGCAGGTAATAGGCGCCCGCTGTCAAGGTTGTGTGTCGCGGTAATTGTCGTTCGAGCTGCAACGCCTGGAAAAAGAAAGTGGGGGTGTGGAGTAAGGGATCAATTTGCCACCTGGTTTCGCGCGATGGCGGCAAAAGGCTCGTCGGCGGAACATTGGGAAAGGCGTCCAGCGCCGAGATAGTTGGCGGCACAAACTGCCCGTTTACGAACAAAGGCGTTTCACTCACGCTGAACTGCTGCGTGGTTACGCCGTCGAAGCGGTGTGCGCGGAGGGTGTTGTTTTCATTAAAACGGTTGTAGAAGATTCCCGCGCCGCCACGGATAACCGTCTTCGGTGGATGCGATGCATCGCCCACCGTGGGTGACCAGGCAAAAGCTACGCGCGGCGCAAAGTTTGTCGGACTGTGAGTATTGGTCTGGTACTCGTAACGTAATCCATAACTGAAGAGTAAGTTAGGGCGGATCTTCCAATCATCCTGACCAAAGAAACCTACATCCCTTTGCGAAACTGCCGCCAGCGGATTCCCGTCCGTGATCGTAAATTGCGAAGCGCCGCCGCCGAACGCGCGCACCTGAATCGGCGATAATCCCATCCCCTGAAACAATAACGTGCGGCGATAACGCTCGAGGCTGTCAACGAACACCGGCGGCGAGGTGAGTACCGGCTGATTGTTCGCGTCGAGTTGCGGCACAAAAGCGCCGGCAAATGTGTAGGTGCCGCCGAAATTAGCGGGATTAAGATCATCAGTGTGCACGCCGCGGACTCGCCCACCGAATTTGATCGAATGGCTCTTATGTTGCCAGCCGACAAAGTCGCTGAATTCCCAGCGGCCCGACGTATTAAGCGCGTGCCCTACCTGCGAACCGCCGCCGGTGAACGCGCCGCTCACGTTAATGGTGGGCTCGCTGGTGTTGCCAAGATTCTCGTTACGCGTATGTTGATATTGAAAGCGCGCTTCGTTGAGCAGGGTCGGGCCCAACACCGCCGTCTCAGTCAATTGAAAACCCTGAAATGTGAATGAGGAATCGTAGCCTCGCTCGGGCAGCGAGAACCCGCCGACACCACTGTTCTGTGTATTCTGGTGAATATACGAATAGCGAGTCACCAACGTGTTTCGTTCGTTTAGTTGATAATCAAAACGCGGACTGAAATAAAATGATCGGCGCGGCACCACTACCCCAAAGCCCTCGTCCACCGGATTCAGGTTGGCATCGAGCGTCGTCGCCTTTACCAATTCGTTGTCATCGATCTCCTGGCGCTCAATATTGAAAAAGAACGACGCCTTTTTTGCGATGATCGGGCCGCTCAGATTGCCGCCGAAGTACCGGATCTGAAATGGAGGTCGATTAGTCGCAAGCGGATTTCGCGAGTTCAGACTCTCGTCATTGAAATTGAAGAATGATCCGGCGTGGAACTTATCCGTGCCGGGCTTGGTGAGAATATCCGTGCGCGTCGAAGGTTGATCGTTTTCGGCTGCGAATGGGTTTTGGTTTATCCGGACTTCGCGAATGGAACTCTTCGGCGGCACAGTGCCGCCAGAAAAACCGTCAACATATATCTCGCCCGCGGCTCCCGGTCCCACCGGAGGACCAGCCAGTGCCGTCAACGCCGCAGCCAGTTCGTCAGGATTATCCGGCAGCACATCGAGGTCGCTGCCCTTAACGACCCTTTGATCGCCATTCGCGGAAGCTTCGACGCTGAGAGGCACGTCGGAATTTACGGTGACTTTCTCTTCAGCGATTGCGACTTTGAGCACCATCTCAGCCGAGGTCACTCGATTCGACGTAACTTCGACGGGCAGCGGATCCGTCTGCGCGAACCCTTTCGCGGCGGCGGCGACATTGTATTTACCCGGCAGCAAACCCTCGAACAGGTATTCCCCATTCGCGCCGGCAGTTGCGGTTTTCTGTTCGCCATTGGCAGTGGTCAAAGTAACCGTAGCGCCCGAAACCAGACCGCCGAGTTCATCCTTTACCACCCCGCGCAGGCTACCGCGAGCGTGTTGCGCGACCATGGCGGCCGCGCAGAGAATTAGCAGACTGATCACACTGAGAATTTTTGACATGAAACTATTCCGGGTTAAGAGTCCATGCCCGCTTTCGCCGCTCGATGGCTGCGGATGTAGTGTCCGTTACGGACGTATCAGTGAACCTACGTGTCGACTCGCGCTGAAGTTTGCCCTCGGCGAAAGTCTTTACAATTCTTTACAAATCACCGCCGGCTCAAGCAGCCATTTCCGCCGCTGGCCGGTCAGCGCCAGGTTCAGATCCAAAAAGGAGTTGGTAACGCTTTATCTTTGCGTTGAGAGTTGTATGTTTGACGCCCAGCAGCCGCGCGGCGCGGGCCTGGTTGCCGCCTGTGCGCACCAGGGCGGCGCGGATCAGACCAGCTTCGAATTTTCTTACTTCATCGTCCAGGTTCAGATTGCGATCATTTGCCGCCGACGTCTTTTTCAGACAGTCGACAGCGTTTAATAATTCGAGGGCCACGTCTCGTAATGAGCTAAGGCGACTTTCGAAGGCTTCGTCGCGCAGGAGATTTGCGGCTTCGCGCGAAGTTGATGGTTCTTCAGTTTTCCAGGTCAGTCCGTTCATATTTCCCCCTTTATCTACCTTCCTCTCCCTCGGAGAGGTTTACTTAAGGGTATGTCGATGGCGACGGTCGTAACCCTTTCCCCCTGCCCTCTCGCCAACACGAGAAGGAATAAACCGTAGCAAGCTATTTCGCGAGCAATTCACCGAGCACGGCAATCGCCCGCTCGTCGCGAGTTTGTCCCAGCATCTGCACCGCGATTTTTCTGACTTCCACCCTGGGGTGGTTGCGCGCGGCGCGAATCAGAATCGGAATCGCTTCATCCTTTGGGCGGCGACCGATCGCTCTCACTGCCTGCTTTTGCAGCTCGAGTTCGGGACTGGCGTCAAGAGTGTTGCTGAGAAAGCTGAGACTCTTGTCGCCGGCGATTCTTCCTAATCCCGAAATCGCGCTTTTGCGCAGTTCGATGTCCTTTTCGTTCTGAGCCACCTGAATCAGATAAGTGGCGGCTCCGTCTCGATTATCACTGCGTGCGATGCCGCCGAGCGCGGACCGTTTCAAGTCGCGCGTCGTCATGGTCTCGTAAAGATTTTCGAGCAATGGCAGCGTAGCCGCAGCGCGACTCATTCCCAGCGCCGCCATCGCCTGTTGCCGCGCGTCACTCGTTTCATTCGTGCTGCGCACGATACCGGCGAGCAGCGCATTCTTTGATTCGCTTTCCGGCGTGTAGCCGAGCCAGTAGATCGCCCGATCGCGAATCGATTGCGGAGCCGGCCGTTTGATCAGTTCCGTGAGGATTCCTTCCACCCGCTGATCATCGTGCAGCGCGATAGCAAACGCCGCGCGATCAGCGAGCCGGTTCACCTCCGGCGCGCTCCCATCGACGATCGATTTGAGATAGTTGAGACTCTCTTCATTAGTCGCTTTGCCGGCCCAGTAAACCGGATAGCTGCTGAACTGATGTTCGCGCCGCAGGTTGTAGACTTCGGCGCGGGTGAAACTGTCGCGGGCTTTCTCGAACAGCAGAAAGACACCCAGCTCGCGCGTTTCATAGCGCGAGTCGGACATGATGGACCAGCCGTCATTTGAGAACGAGACGGTCCCCTCGGGGCTGACAATCTCGAAATCGATCGCCACTCCGGGCCGAACCTCAAACTGATATCCGACCCAGAACAGTCCTACGGGTGCGCTAGCTTTACCCTGGGCGACAGCGTTGTCGATCTTCGCTTTCAGGTTCGCGCCTTCGACCGGCGTAAAGCCTCTGGTCGCCTGGGCGCCGGCGGAGATTGCGACGGCTAAAGCAAAACAGGTTGCGAAAATCATTCTCGATAATCTAAACACCACGGTCCTCCGTTTTGTGGCAGTTTCAAGCTGGGCTACAGCCCGGCCCTGAATTGCAAAAATCTCTGGTGCGAGTCGGGCCGAAGCCCGACTCTCAAGTTTGCTGTTGGTGTGGCTCAGTCACCGCGATGGCTACTGCTTCACGAGGTCCTCGAGGAATTGGACTGCCTCGGGATCCTTGCGACCTGCTAGCATCATGACTATCCGGCGACGACGTTCGATTGGTGTCTGGGGATTTTTGGCAATCGAGATCAGCTTGCGAGTAACTTTTGGGTCCTTATAATTTGACAGCGAATTGATGATCTGATCCTTGACCTCTTCATTCCTTTCGGAATCGTAGAGGCTTATCAAAGTGTCGATCATCTGATCGCCACCGCGACGGCTAAGGGCGCTAATGGCAGCTTTCCGCAACTCGACATTGTCAGAACTACGAGCAATTTCCAACAGCCTGGTGGCGGCACGCTCGCTGCGGCGACGCGCCAGACCGTTGATTACTGATTTGCGGACTTCGACGTCCGGGCTCTTCTCATAAATGTTAAAGAGCGCATCGACTGCCGGCTCGCCCTGGCGCCCGGATATGCTTGAGACTGCGATCCTGCGAAGCGGGAGCGGCTTGTTACTGATCGCGATTTCGGACAACGCCGTCAACGCGCGCGGGCTGTTGTGTTGTCCGAGCGCAAACATTGCTGCTTCCATAATTTGGTTCTGATTTGAGTTCATCACAAAGTTAAGCAAAGGATCGATGACGCTGTCATCATTCGTCATCCCGAGAAGTGAAATAGCGCGTGCGCGAGTGGGGATATCCGGATCACTCTGCGCTACCGAAAGAATGGTCGGCAAGGAAGTTTTGCCGCCGTGGCGAGCAAGCACACCTAAAGCTGCTCGTCTGCACGGCGGCGTTTGGCCTGAATTTGGTTTCAGCCATTCCGTCGCCGCGGCGACACCACGTTGCTCGTCACTTTGCACCAACGACTGGAGAACGACGATCTTGAACTCGCATGGATCATCATCGGCCAGCTTTTCCTCCGGGAAGCCAATCCCATAACCCATGCCATAACCGACGCCGTACTTGAACGTCGTCTTGTCTTTCATTTTCTCCTGCGCCTCTTTGAGGCGCTCCATCGTTCTTTCCTGGGCCTGCTTAGTTCTCTCGTCAGCGCGCGCTTTGGACTGGGCCATTCGCTCCTGTGCTTCCACCAGTCGATCCTGGATGTCCTGACTTGCCGCTGGCGTCTGACTTAGCGATTGTGCCACGACGGCATCTATATTCGCGGTGGCCGCGTCGACAGCCGCGGCTATTGTTGCTGCCGAAACGGGAGCAATATCGGTAGTAACCGCTATGGTAGCTGCCTGCGGCGTCACCGCACCCGGAAGTTGCGCCAGCAACATCTCCGCGTCCTGTTTCCAGATCGTCTTCTCATAGGTCTTCAGTAGCTTATCGATTGTCGTCTTGCACTTGTCGAAGCTCTTGAGCTGGTATTCCGCGTACGCCATCCAATAAGTAGCTGCGTCAAGATTCTCTTCCTTCGGATATTGCGAGACGTACTGGCTGAACGCCTGTTCGGCTTTGGCCCATTGCGCGTCGTCGATCAGATCGCGCGCCGCGGTAAATGCCGAATTTGCCTGGGGGTTGTTACTGCTCTGCTGTGGCGCCCAGGCACTGGCCCGGGGGCGGCGGGGCGAGCGTTGTGCGCTTGCTGAATTAAGTGATCCGGCCGCGATTACCGTGATCAGGGCGGCGACAATGAATGCGGATATTTTGACTGAAGTGATTTTGGTTACGTCGATTCTCATTGTTTTCATTCCTCGTAGACAAGTTTCAGAATTAATCGTAGGCGCGCAACTCTGCGACGATTTCGGTTTTTTCCACGCGATCCCGAATCTGGCGCACGTCTTTCGCGGCGGCCTTGTCGGGCAGATTCGCAATATCGATCAGGAACGGCTCCAGACTTCCGAGCACGGTTTTCGCCGGGAATTTCCCAGCCATTTCCGCATCGCGCCGCAGCACAATGTTTTCATTCAACAGGCGGCGCGACTCGGCCTTTTCATAAGACACGTCGATCTCCTGGTCATCATCCGAGAGCTGAATGCTTCGCACTGAGATAAGCAGGTTTTGCGCCTGCTCGAGATGATTGGCCGTGTCTTTATCTTCCAGGTCGGTGTAGGAAGCATCGGCAAACAGCACATCCGGCTGATTGTCAGGCCGGCGATTCTTCGGTTCAGAGCGCCTGGGTTTCGCAGCGACAAACACCGGCTCAGACCCTTTGCTTCCATCATTCACCGGGCTCGGTGGCGTCTCTGGTGATGGCTGCGGTTTAACCGCAGTCTCCGACGGCGGCGTATTGTTCGCCTGCACAACCTCGGGTTTCGGAGGTTCCGGCCGCGTTCGCCAGTAAGCGACCCCAACGATTACAGCGATCAAGACAACGGCTGCCGCCGGCATCGCGAATCTCAGCGACGGTATCGCAAACAGACCAGCGAACCATTGAGTCACCCTGAATTTGGATCTCGCTGCGCCGTTTCCTTCGGCGGCAATCCGCGCCGCAACCCCAGTCCAGACAGCCGGAGAAATTTCCAGCTGGCGATCGTAACGCGCGTAGACCTCGCTTTCCGCAGTCAATGCTTCGAACTCGAACGTGCAGCTTGCGCACTTGATCAAGTGCGCGCGCACCTGTTCGGCATTCCGCTCGCCGGCTTCGCCGTCGACATATGCTTCCAAAAGATTTAAACAGTCACCACACTTCATGACTAACTTCTCACGTATTGACCGACGCGCTGGCGCATCTCGTTACGCGCGCGGTGTAAATCGGTCTTCAATTTAGGAATTGAAAAACCGGTGATCTCTGAAATCTCTTCATAACTGCACTGGTGAAAAACCTTGAGGGTGAACACCAGGCGCTTGTCCTCATCCAGTGTCTGAAGCGATCGCTGCACGACTTCGTTGAACTCCTTGTTGAGCAAATTGCTCACTGGAACCGGAGCCTGATCGCTCAGGTCAAGCACCTGCTTGTTTTCCAAATCGACGAGCTGCTGGTGGCGGATGCGCGCGCGCAAAGACTCGCGCGCCACGTTCTTGGCAATTCCGAACAACCAGGTTGAGAGCTTTGTCTCCTCGCGTAGTGATTTGAGGCTGCGAAAGGCGCGCACGAAAGTTTCCTGTGTCAGCTCTTCCGCCAAATCACGGTCGCCGATCTGGTCATAAATAAAGCTGATCACCGGTCGTGAGTACCGTTCAAAGATCAAGCGGAACGCTTCTTGATCGCCCTGGCACGCACGCGTAACTAGGTCTGCTGAACTATTCATCAGAGATCCTGCGAACGCACCGGGCTGGCCTTCCAAGCTAATTTCGCGTGCCGCCAGCGGTTTCATGTGTACTCGGTGTGTTAGTGAGCCCCCGACCTAAAAAGTTTCAGATTTTCGTGCAAATTTTTGCCGGGAGCTGGAATATCAAACGGCTGGGGCCGGAAACCGGTTCCGATAATAACGCCGGCGCAATCCGGGGGACACGAAGTCGGGGGAGTCTGTGGTGTCTTAATTTGCGGGGAAACAGTCCGCAGATGGCATGGAATCAGTACCGGGAGCGGTAGCGACCGGGTCGCAACTTACGCATGATTCGGGATTGCGATTACAAGACCCGGTCGCTACCGCTCCCGGTACTGACCTCATCCGCAAGGCCGGGAGGCCTTCGAGAACTCTTAATTATTTAACAGACGGCGTACTGTGGAGAGAAAACTCTGCGAATCGATGGGTTTGGGCTCAAATGCATTCGCCCCGAGCTGTAAAGAGAAGGTTCCGCTGCCGTTGCCAAACGTCGTCGTGACCAGCACCTGAGTGCGTTCGAGAGACGGCGTGTTTCGGATGCGCCGTACGACGTGCACCTCATTCGCAGACCGCATGTAGATATCGGTGACGATTAAATCAGGTTTCAAGAACAGCGCCATGTCATAGCCGCGACTGCTGTCTCCGGCCGTGGCTACCTGGTATCCACTTTGCTCCAGAGCCAGTCGCATTAATTCACGCAAGTCCTCGTCAGCTTCAATTAAGAGAATTTTCTCGTGCATACCTGTGTCGGGAAAGGTATTGAATTCGAAGAGCGACGCTGTTTGTTTACAGCTAGTAAAGACGCATTCCCACTTGTATTCCGCATTTTGAGGAATAGTAAGAATGTCTACAGATTGATCAAATGAATTCTGTCGCCGAGGGGCGCATGTTGCCGGCTCTTCTCCCGTAAGCGTAAACAAAAAGGGAGTTGAAGCCCTGACTCCAACTCCCGGCGATCACCGCGCCATCAAAGGTTCGATTTCGAGTACGTTAGGCCCCGCGGTACCCATCAGCGTACCCGTTCCGGAACGCCTGGATGAAGTACTGCTGATACGCATACCGATCACCCATACGCGAATTGTAATCCTTCAACGTGTTCGCATATCGCGTCGGATTATAGCGGCCGTGACGTCGATCATCGCGACCAGCCTTCAGGCCTTCATTGTAGCCCGCGTTCAGAGCCGTCTGTCTCAATTCATAGCTTCCACCGAGGTTGCCGTATCCATCGTAGTTACGTCCGCGATAGTTACCATTGTTGTAGTAACCGTTGTTGTAGTAACCATTGTTGTTATAAACATTGGTCGCATGCCAGTTACCATACTGGTCATACCAGCCACCCTGCTGAGCCTGCTGCTCGCGCTGGCGCTGGAGCTCGCGTTCTCGTTCACGCTGCTCGCGCTGCTGCTGTCTTCGATATTGATCCTGGTTCCACCAGGGATATTGTGCCTGGGCCGTTGTTCCGGACATTACGCTAACGCCGACGAACAACAACAGTCCCAGGATTGCCCCTCCAAGTTTTTTCATGCCGTTCAAATTCATGGTCTCTTAACCTCCGCAGTACACGTCGCAATGACCATGCCAGTGATCCAATCATGGTCAACAATCCATGGAAAAGGAGATTAACCCGCGTTCTCGTATTCCATATCGTGTCAACCTAAACGACATCGGTAACTAATTTCATCAAGAGGGCACGTTGCAAATTAATTGCTAATTCAACTCAAGACACCGACAAACACCAATTTCGTACAGTGCCACGCGCCCGGGAGTGCACGCGCGCCAGTTGCGCGTGCGACGACTTAGCAGTTGACTCGCGCGCGAATTTGGCGTAGAAGCGCTTTTTGTTTCCCGCGCAGACTGAGAGAGCCTGTCATGGAATCCGCTACTTCTCATTCGCCGCGTTCCACGATTGAAATCGAGCAGCATGTCCGGCAGCTGAACGACGAATGGGTGAAGGCTATCGTTCGGGCCGACGCGGAAACGCTCGACCGCATCCTCGCTGACGACTTTTTTTTCACCTATCCCCTCGAAGGCGACGACAAGTCACAGTTCATCGCCGATGTGACTTCCGGTGATTTGAAAGTAGCCCACATCAGCCGTGAGCAACTGAGCGTCCGCGTGTTCGGCACCAGCGCAGTATTGACCGCCCGCGATTCAGTCACGTGGTTGTATCACGGACGCAAGATGGCCGGTCAATATAAGATCATGAGCGTCTATACTGAACGGCAGGGCCGCTGGCAATTGTGCGCGATGCAGGCTTGTCCGATGCAGCAATAAGTGACTGGTAGCTGGGAGCGCGGACGTCCCCGTCCGCAATGAGCGCGAAGCGCGAAAAACCCCGGCATGATGTGACGAAAGCCGAAGCGAGCCTCGCTCACTCAGGGTTTCGTCGTTGGTATACTAGCGGTCTTCGCGCTTCGCGCTCATTGCGGACGAGGACGTCCGCGTTCCCAGCAGTGTCTGATTGACTTCACGTGCCTCCTGCTTACAGAATAGTCGTCCCAAAATGAAACCGCCTCGTTTTCTTCTCCGTGGATTCCGCCGGCCCAACGAAGTCGTGTCGCTCGCCCTGGGCAGGCTCGAGCGCGCCGTGCTCGATGAAACGTGGAAGCGACACGAAGTCAGCGTGCGGGATATCTATCTGGTGTTCGAAGAGCGGGTCGCCTACACGACGCTGATGACGACTCTCGACCGGTTATACAAAAAGCGTCTGCTGCAAAGACGCAAAGACGGCCGCGCGTTCTTCTACTCTCCCGCGGTTTCACGCGAAGAATTTGAACATGGGATTCGCGAGGACGTGATCGACGGTTTGCTGGGCGACGGCGCCGAGGGCGTGCGACCGGTCCTGGCCTGTATTGTCGAGACCGTAAGTGAGCACGATCGCGAGCTGCTGGATGAGCTGGAACGGCTGGTCAGGGAAAAGAAGCGGGAGCTGAGGCGTCAGCCCGAATAAACATGTACGAGTTGCTGGGAATTTGTGTGGTCCTTGCCGCGCTGATGCTGCTCAATGCCGCCGCCTCTTTGGTGACTGCCCTCACCTGGCGACTGATCGCGCCGTTGAGCCAGTCGTTTTCCGCGCGCACGCGCTCGGACCTTTTATTCACGCTGCGGCTCGCAGCGCCCGCGTCGGCGGCGATCGTAGTTGCTGTCTTTCTGATTCCGTCGTACCTGGATTATGAGCCTCGCGCCACCGCAGAAGTCGTGAGCCTTAAACTCGCCACGCTGGCGCTGCTGTCTGCGGCGAGTGTGGCGTTCGCGCTGTGGCGGACGATTCGCTCGTGGCTGGCTACGGCAGCTCTGCGCAAACAATGGCTGGCGACCGCGAAACGAATTCACGTGCCCGGAATCAACGTACCGGCGTTCCGGATTCCGCATCGCTTTCCCATCATCGCGATCGTCGGAACGCTGCGACCGCAATTATTCATTGCCGGCGATGTATTGTCGGCTCTGACCACAGATGAAATGGCCGCGGCCATCGCCCACGAGTGTGGTCACCTCGCGGCGCGCGATAATTTGAAGCGGACACTACTGCGCATCTGTCGCGACAGCCTTTTCCTGGTTCCGTTTGGGCGCGCGGTTGAACGAGTTTGGGCTGAGACGGCTGAAAGTGCGGCCGATGAATTCGCCGCACGTCAAAGTCCGGCCGTCGCCTTGAATCTCGCTTCAGCTTTGGTGCGGATTGCGAAGATGGTTCCAGCGGGCGCGCGCGCTGACATCCCGTTGGGAGCTTATCTGGTCGGCGCGGAAGAAACGCAGGGAGTTAAATCGCGAATTCGTCGCTTGATCGAGATCGCATCCAACAACTCCAGGATTGCGCAAACGAATAATTCGCTCATCCGGTTGTTACCGTTCACCAGCTTCATGGCCATCGCTGCCGGCGCGATCATCATCGCCGCTAATGCGAAGGTGTTGATGGGTGTCCACATTGTCCTTGAACACGCCGTGAGCCTGCTTTCCTAAGCGCCGGCCTTCTCTCTGGCCAGCGGCCTTCGTAACCAAATAAATAGACCCGCGGCGGCGACCTGCGCGCAGATGCCGAACACCACCAGCGCAACCAACGAGAAGTCATACAGCACGCCCATCGTTACGCTGCCAAAAAACCAGAGCACGCCATAGGCAGCATTGAAGGCGCCAAAGGCGGTGCCGCGCTTATTCATTGAAACGACCTGCGAGATTCCCGATCGCAGCGTCGCGTCCTGTGCTCCGAGTCCGGTCGCCCAGCAGGCAACGCTGATATAGACGCCGGCGGCTCCATCCAGGAAGCCAAACGGCAAAGCTAGTAACGAAACGACGATGCCGACGGCGATGATCTGAATGCCATACCGGTCGAATAACCGGCCAAAAATCAACGCGGTGAGGCCATTAATTCCCATGGCGCCCGCATAAAGCAGAGGAATCGTTTCCGGACTGGTCAGCGAATTCTTCTGAAAGTGATAAGCCAGTAGCGGAAAATCAACGAAACCCAGCGCGAGCAATCCCGCCGCCGCCACGTAAATCCAAAAAATATTCGGCAGGTCTTTTTGTGTCGGAACCGGCGGTGGCGTTCCTTTCCGGAATCGTGCCCAACGCGCAAACAGCAGCGCGATGAATGCGCCCGCCGCCGGCACGGCGAGCCATAAGAATGCGGGACCGAAGTGATGTGTGCGCGCGACCGAACCCGCGACCAACAGAGGGCCCAGTACGGCGCCGGTCTGGTCCATCGCGGCATGCAAACCAAAGCCCGAACCGTGGCCCACGACTTCGGTAGCTTCCGACAACAGCACATCACGCGCGGGGCCGCGCAGACTTTTTCCGGTTCGTTCCGCCACCACCAATAACGCAGCCGCCTGCCAGTTTCCGGCAAACGCGAGGCCGGGAACTACCACGAGATTCAGAAAGTATCCGACCGTCGTAATGGTCCAATAAGCTCGCGTGCGGTCGGCGAGCTTACCTGAAAAATAGCGAAGACTCGCCGCAATCATCTCGCCCAAACCCGCAATGATACCGACCTCGGTCGCGCTGGCGCCCAGGTCTTTGAGCAAGGGCCCAATCACGCTGTGCGCTCCTTCGTAAGTCATATCAGCGAACAGGCTGACAAAGCCCAACGCCACGATGAAGCGAAACGCGCTTTTTCTTTCTTCTGCAGAAAAGTTTGTCACTGGACGAAACCGATCAGTACCATCGGTGGAGGTGAAACGCGCAGCTGGCGCGTGTGATTTCACGATTGATCCAGATGGTACTGACCTCCTGATCCCCTAACGACTTGTTGTCAAAATCTCAATAACTGAAAGCGAACCTAAAACCAACAACAGACTAACTCCGACATAACGAACGACCACGGGCGAAACACGATCGTGAATCCAGCGGCGAATTCCGGCGCCGAGAAATGCCGCCATCGCTCCTTTGGTTATCATCGCCGAGACCGCGCCCAGCCAAACTATCAGGGCGGCATGATATTTCGCAGTCAGGCTCGCAGCCGTTATCTGGCCCACATCACCCCACTCGGAAAAGAAAATGGCCGCAAAAGAAACCATGGCCGCCTTATGTGCCTTGTGCTGGTCTCGTTCCTGCCGATAGCGATCATCCTTCCGCCACAAGGTAATGGCCACGCCGATAAAACTGATGGCGGTGATTGCGGCCACGAGCAGGCGCGGTAATCTCGATATCGCTTCACCAACGAGGACCGCGACACCCATCTTCGCCATGAACGCCGTGGCCATCCCAATCATGATCGGAGCGGTGCGATAGCGCGCGGCCAGCACGCCGGTGGTGTAGAGCAGCTTGTCGCCGACGATTTCGGCGAGGAAGACGGCCCCAAAAGTGGCTAAGAAGATTACGATCACTCGAAGCTCGTAGCGTCAGGTCGTGGCATTCTAAGATGAGATCCGCGAGGACGCAATTTTGCTACTCGAACAAGATGTGCACTTCAGATTGTTTGACCGCAACAAATGTCGGCTCGACGGCGAAGACACCGCGAATGTTGTCCTGCGTCAACACCTGCGAGGGAGACCCACAGCCAATCACACGTCCCCGGTCCAGCAAAATAATTTGATCCGCGAAGCGCGCCGCCAGATTCAGATCGTGGACCACGCCGACGGTCACTACATCAGGTGCGCCGGTGAAGCTGCGCACCTTTTTCATGAAGTCGATCTGGTGACGAATGTCGAGAAAGGTCAACGGCTCGTCGAGGAACAGAAAGCGGCATGACGATAAAGGGCCATTCGTCCGGGGCGAAGCATGCTTAACCTGCCAGAGTTGCGCCAGCACCCGCGCGAAATTCACTCGTTGTCGCTCGCCGCCGCTGAGTGTTTGGTAATCACGATCCCGGAATTCAGTCACATCAAAAAACTGCATCAGCTCATCGACAACCTGTTCATCTGCGGGTCCCGGCTGTCCGCCAAAATGCGGATAGCGTCCCATCATCACGACCTCGCGCACGGTCAGCGGAAACGCCACTTCGACCGCTTGCGAAAGCACGGCGCGATGTTTCGCCAGATTGGCTTCGCTCGCGTGACTTACATCCCTGCCTTCGTATTCGACCGTGCCAGTCTGTGGGCGCAGCAGTCGCGCCAGGACTTTAATCAGCGTCGATTTGCCCGCGCCGTTTGGGCCGATAATGAGGTGCAGCTGTCCCGGCGCGAAGGAGAGCGAGATATCCGTGATGAGCGGCTTATCACCAACCGAATAGGTTATGTCTTTAGCCTGCAGCATAGGCCGACCTCGGCGCGTAGCGCCGGATGAATTTAGCCGTGGGTTTCAACCCACGGTACGGTAGCCAAAATGAGTACGTCGTCGCGTAGCGACGATTGATTTTGTGAAGGTCAATCGTCGCTACGCGACGGGAACGGATTCCACCAAATGATCCGTGGGCTAAAGCCCACGGCTAAATTCATCTCATCGCTACGCGATGAGCTCCAACCAGCAGCCGATCACAGATGAGAAATGTCAAATACAATATTCACCTGGCCGTCACAATATGAATCATTCAAAAAACATATCGCCGCCGTCGCAGCAGCGATAAGAAAATCGGCACCCCAACTGCCGACGTAACAATGCCGATCGGCAGCTCGGCCGGACGCAGCGAGAGCCGCGCCACCAGATCCGCCAGACTGAGCAACGTAGCCCCCATCAAGGCGCTCCCCACAATCAAGTACCGATTGTCAGCGCCGCCCAGCATGCGCAGGATGTGCGGCACGATCAATCCCACGAAACTGATCACCCCGGTAAACGCCGTGGCCACCGCCACGATGACCACGTTGATCGAGAGGATTATCCACTTCAATCGATTCACATTTACTCCCAGGTACGTGGCTTCCTCTTCTCCAATCATTAAGGCGTTCAGCTGCTTCGCATACCGCATCGCGAGCAAAGTTCCCGCGGCCGTGGTCATCGAAACCACCGCCACCGTTTTCCAATTCGCTCCCGACAGCGTGCCGAGGCTCCAGAAAGTAATTGAGCGCGCCTGCGGATCGCGCGCGATATAAGAAAGAAAACCGATGGCGCTCATGAATAAGGCGTTGACCGCCAGACCGGTCAACAACAGCATCACGATCGAGGCGCGACCGTCTTCGCGCGGCTTGGCCAAAAGAAATACGAGATAGGTGGAAATAACGCCGCCCGTGCAGGCGGCAAAAGGAAGCGTCCAGACACTCGCGCCGAGGTGCAACACTCCGCCGAGCACAAAGAACAATGCCGAACCGAAAGCCGCGCCGCTCGATGTTCCCACCAGGCCGGGCTCGACAATCGGGTTACGAAACAGCCCCTGCATCAACGTGCCGCCGACGCCCAGACTTGCGCCCACAAACAAACACAAGACCGCCCGCGGTAAACGCAACTCCAAAAAGATGCGCTGGTCCAAAGTTGGTTCTGAATGTCCGGGAACGAGCGACGCGAGCGCGCGGGTGATGTCCGCAATAGAAAAATCGATCGCGCCAAAGCGAATAGACGCAGCCAGTACGACGAGTGTTGCGAACGCCAGTGCAACGAGAAGTCCTCGACGCGTGCCACGTTGCTTCGTCACTTTTGATGAATGATAGCGGCTACTTTCTCAATGTTCTCACCAGAGCGCGGACCGAAATAATTTAACACGTTCTCTTCAATCCGGTAGATGCGATTGTTCCGGGCAGCGTTCGAGGTCGCCACTCCGGGCAAGGCCTTGATTTGATCGAGCGCTCCGCCCAGCCGGTCGTAACCAAAATCTGTCAGCAAAATCACATCAGGATTCGCCTGCGCGATTATCTCGGGCGATTCCATGCGCTGCATTCCTTTGGTATCGACGGCCATCTCGCCGCCCGCCAATTCGATCATCTGACTGGCGCTGCCGCTGTCACCACCACCGCCTTTGCCGACCACCATATAAACATTCGACGCACGGCCAAAATGGATCACTGCCACGCGCGGATGATCCGCATACTGCTTCACCTTTTCCAATGAAGCCGTCTTTTGAGCATCGAGTGTGTTGCAGAGTTCTTCCGCGCGGCTTTCTTTGTGAAAGTAGGCGCCCATCTCACGAATCAGGGCCTTCGTGCCGTCCAACGAATCATTCCTGGCGCTGAACGTTTTCATGGGAATGTTCAGGCTTTGCAATTGCTGGATTACATTAGGCGGTCCGACATTGCCATCGTGAATAATCGCCGTCGGATGCAGCGAAAGAATTCCTTCAGCGCTCAACGCCCGGTGGTAGCCGACCGTCTGCACCTTTCTTACTTCGGGTGGATAAGTCGTGGAGAGATCGATTCCCACAACTTTGTCGTGCGCGCCCAGGGCCCAGATGATTTCGTTGTAGATCGGCGAGATGACCACATAGCGCGCATCTTTTGAATCATTCGCCGCGTTGTGAAAGCGCGAGCAGGCGAATGAGGTGAGCGCCAGAGCCAGCGAAGTAACTATCAGGGTTTGTTTCATACTCAAAACACAACCCGGCCCTGGAGCTGAAATACTCGCGGTGGGTCGATGTTCGCAAAAGCCGGAATCGCATTGCTCGCGGATCCCACACCGCCGACAAACTGGCCGAAGGTGGGGGCCGGCGTCGTCGCATCGCCGTACACGGTCACGCCACGTCCCAGCATGTTGGCGTGATTGAAAAGGTTAAAGACTTCGAATCGCAGGATGATGTTGTGCGTCTCGCTCTTCAGCAGACGCTTCTCGGCAAAAACCGCGACCTCGGAAGTCGCTGTACCGTGAAAGGCGGACTTGGGCACGACCACTCCATTAATTACCGGCCGGTCATTATTCAAGCCGTCGCCGTTGTTATCAACACCGGTGGTGGCGCTGAACGGGCGCGACGACGCCAGCATCACGAGCGTCCCCGCAGTAATCTGGAACGGAAACCTGTAGTTGAACATCACCACCGCGCGATGACGTTGATCGACAACGCTCGGTCCGCGTTCTTCTTCACCCAGACGCGTGATGATGCTTTGATTCGGATTGATGCCGTTGCCGTCCGGCTCAGTAGTATTCGTCGCCTTTGACAGCGTGTAACTCACTGACGCATACATCCTGCTTTGGCCGCGATAGGTGAACGTAGTCTGAAGTCCGTTGTAGTCCGCGACGCCAAGATTCATCAACACATTCACCTGGCGAACGCCGCCGTTGACCGGCAGGATCGGTCGCGTCGCGTTGGCGGCCGCTACGGTTCGCACCTGTCCCGGCGCCGTGCGATCGAAGACCGAAGGCGCATTCAGGTCAACCGTTCGATTAATGTTGCTCAAGTGCTGGTGCACATAGTCGGCGCCGAAAAACATCCCTTTGACTATTTCTCGTTCAGCACCGATCGACAGCACCTGACTGCGCGGATTCACCAACTTATCCGGATAGAACGGCAGCAGATCGAAGTTCAATCCAAAGCGCGCGAATTGCGCGCGATAGAATTCGCGCCGGCCGGCTTGAATTGTAATATCGCGCGCCGGCAACTCTGACGGCGGAACTGTTTTCGGATCGACGTTTACCGGAACACAGGTCAAGCAGGTCGGGAAACCTGTCTGACCCGCGACGGCGGTGTAAGTGGTTAACCCGTCGAGCCCGTTTACCAAATAACTCGCCACCAGATTTGATTGAATCTGCGTGTAGTACATCCCATATCCGCCGCGAATCGACATGCGCGCGTCGCCGCGCGGATGCCAGGCGAAACCGAGGCGCGGCGCGAAGTCGGTGGTCGCATCCGTCAAAGTCTGCCGGTCATAGCGCAAACCAAGATTCAGAGTGAAATCCGAATGTATTTTCCAATCATCCTGGACGAACCCGGTCAACAGCCACTGTCCCAGGTTGTAACTGCTGATGCCGAAGTTGATCGGCTGCTGGTAGTTCTGCACGTCGGCCAACGTCAATTGGCCGAGCGGCGCCGTCGTCGTGTTCCTGAAAGTGAAGGTGCCAAGCACGGCCGTGCCCGGCTCGCTGCCCGTGCCGCCCGATCGATGACGAATGACACTGCCGCCGAAGCGCACGTAGTGCTTCCCGGCTGACCAGGAAAGGGTATCCGCGAACTGAAGCTGATGGCCCCACAAATCAGACAGACGCGACTGGCCCACGGTGAATGGCACGGCGCCACCGCGCGTGTAAGTCGTCGACAAGTTCTGCGCGTCCCATTTCGTCACCGGATCGCCGTGCAGATAGACAACGCGCGCTTCATTGAGCAGATGCGGACTCACCACCGAAGTCAAATTTCCCTGCGTGGACCAGGATGCTCGCGAGTACTTCCGGGCCACGCTGGGTGCGTTCGTGCCGCCCACTGCATCCTGGGGATTGTCGTCGTGAAAGCGATCATAGTTGAAACGAACCATCAACGTCTGACTTGGCGTAAACCTGTGGTCCATACGGCCGTCAAGGAGAAACTGACGGTAATGCCCGGTGTAATCAAGCCGGCCGCTCGGCGGCAGCACGAACGAAGGCAGCGAGGTTGAAAGATAGGTCGTCCGGTTTTGCCGCGTGTAATCCGTCGCCGCGAAGAAGAAGGTCTTGTCCGGCTTGATTGGCCCGCCGACCGTGCCCGAGACCTGTTGCAACTCGTCCGGAATATCGACCGGATTGATCGCCTGTAACGTCGTTGGCGTGACGCACGCCGGCACCGACGGGGGACAGAAGCCGCTGGTCGAGAATGTCTTTGCCTGCCAGCCGCCCGGGCGGATCAAGACCAGGCCCTGGCCGTGTAAGTCGTTGGTGCCTGACTTGGTCACGACGTTGAGCGCCGGTCCGGAGGTCCAACCGAATTCTGCAGAAAACGCATTCGTCAATACCTGCATTTCCTGAATTGCATCAAGTGGGAGCGTAGTAATCGCCGTCTGTCGTCCCCATCCTTCATCGTTGCTGGCCCCATCCAACGTGTACGTGGTCGCGCGCCGCGAACCAACCCCGGTAATAAAGTAAGTTTGATTGACGAAGAGATCGCCCGTCCCTTTGCCTTGACGGAAAGCGGAATTCAGCAGCGGCAACGTCGAGACTTTTCGTCCGATGATCGGAGTTTCCTCAATTTGCTTACTTTCGAGAGGCACGCCAATCTGCGGATTCGAGCGCACGCCTTCAGTGGTGCCAAAAACCGTGACTTCGCTTTGACCACCGCTGGCCACCAGTTTGACCTTCACCATCGCGGTCTCACCCGCGCGCAACTTCAAGTCATCTACCTCTCGAGCACTAAAACCTGTCATGGCCACGCTCACCTTATACGCGCCCGTCAATGAGAGCGCTGGGACCGTCGCCGTGCCCTCTTCGCCGGATACAGCTTCGCGCACTGCGCCGGTGGAGGTGTTGGTGACCGTGATGCTTGCGCCTTTCACCAAAGCGTCATTTTGGTCGACTACGGTCACGATCATTGACGCCGTGTTTGGCGACTGAGCCAGGGCGACGCTCGCGGAGAAAAGCAGCAGGAAGGCAAGCACACCAATTTGAAAGAAATAAAGCCTACTCATTCGTTGAGATCCTTTCGAGACCGAAGCCAGCGAGGCGGCGAATGAAGAAATTTAGCTTAGCGCAAAGATGTACTACCAGCCGCCGTTGAACCGGACCTGGAGCGCAACCGTCCCGGTTGCTCTTTCGCGCTTCGCGCTCACTGCAAGCGAGGACGCTTGCGCTCCAGTCGCGCAAGGCCTCTAGCTGTTTGAATCGACTTGCGCCACAGATACATTTCGTTTCATCATCGGCGCTCGCCTTTGGAGCAGCACAGTTGAAACAGTGTCCCACATGCAGACGAACTTACAGTGATGACACGCTGGCGTTCTGCCTCGATGACGGCAGTACGCTCGTCACCAGTCCGGACCCGCAAAAAACCTTACGCGTGTCCGCGCCCCGTGCGGCTGATTGGCCCGCGCCGGCGCCCGTGTACCCGGCGCCTGGGCGCTCCGCCAAATGGCCTATTTTTCTGTTGGTTGCTTTGCTCCTGGTCGGATTGTTGGCCGGCGGAGTCGGCATCCTGATTTTTGGTTATGCGCGAATGGCAGCTTCGTCGCAGGAGCCTAAGGACGAACCGCGACCTGACCGAAGCCCTGAATCATGGTCCAGCCCGTCTCCCTCGCCGTCGCCAACTCCACGCACGGCCAGGGCGTTGGTTGGTACCTGGCGAACCAACGTTTATGAGAACGGCCAGAATACGGAAATCACGGTGAGCTTTCTCTCGAGCGGCAACACGCTCTATGTCTTTAAGCAGCGAGGCGGCAAGACTTCTGACACGGCCACGTGGCAATACTCAGACGGGACGCTGTTCGAACGATTTTCCAGCGGCGCTACGGGTAAAGGCTCGATTAGATGGATCGACGACAACAACTTTGAGATAACCATCATCGATAACGGCGTGCCTGCTTACAACGGCCTGAAGCGGCGGTATCACAAAATCGGTTAGTCCGCCCCGTCTCACTTGCCAAACCAGCCGATCGGCTTGCCTGAAAGATCAACCCAAACACTCTTTACTTGCGTGTAGAGTTCCAATGCGTGGCGGCCCATCTCGCGGCCATACCCTGATTGCTTGTACCCACCAAATGGCGAAGCAGCATTGAACATGTTGTAGGTATTGATCCAAACGACACCAGCCTTGACTGCTTTCGCAAACCGATGTGCGCGCGTGATGTCCTTGGTCCAGATCCCGGCGGACAATCCGTAGATTGTCTCGTTCGCCTGGCGAATCAGATCCTCGTCGTTGTCGAAAGTGATCACGGAAGTGACCGGCCCGAAGATCTCTTCCTGCGCCACGCGCATGGAATTCTTCACTTCACTGAAGATCGTCGGTTGAAAGAAATAGCCGTTGCGGAATTGCGGATCGAGCTGCGGCGATTCACCACCTGCAAATACGGTCGCGCCTTCTTCGCGGGCAATACCAACGTATGAT
>JBKPEE010000067.1:0-12580 GCA_046728235.1 Acidobacteriota bacterium | reverse complement strand
GTGTAGCGAATCGAGCGCATCCTTCCCTGCAAAGGCCCTTTGTCCAGTCGCGGCCTCAAAGATAATGCAGCCGAACGAGAAGATGTCGGAACGATGATCGATCTCGTTCACGCGACCGCTCGCTTGCTCGGGAGACATGTATCCGATGGTGCCCATGACCATTCCCGGAGTCGAACGATGACCACCCCAGCCGGGCTGCCCGGCTGGGGACCCCGGCTGCTGCATGAGCGCGGTGGCGATTTCACTTGAACCGCTGTCTCCGGGACCGAAGTGTTCTTGCGGCTCGACCAGTTTCGCCAGACCGAAGTCCAGCACCTTCGCGTAATCGTCGCGCGTGATCATGATGTTGTCCGGTTTGAGATCGCGATGCACGACGCCGGCTGAGTGGGCTTTCGACAACCCTTCCGCCACCTGATTCAAATATCGGAGGAGCTTTGCGAGTGGAGTTCTGTCTCGATGGATCTTATCGCGAAGAGTCTCACCATCGATGAACTCCATCGCAATAAAGTGCACCCCATCGTCCTCGCCAATCTCGTAGATATGGGCGATGTTCGGATGATTAAGCGCCGCCGCTGACTTCGCCTCGCGGACAAAACGTTCCATGCGATCTCGATTCGATGCCACGTCCGTCGGCAAAATCTTCAACGCAACTTTGCGGTCCAGCTTGGTGTCCTGGGCCAGGTACACCTCCCCCATTCCGCCCTCGCCGATCTTCGAGCGGATTTCGTAGCGACCGAGTTTGGTGCCTTCGCTCAAGCTCATTTCTTCAGACTCGCGGCCCAATTGAAAATGACGACCATCGGCGCGCGATACACTTTTGCATCATGCCGCCCTTGTCCGCCAGCCCGATGCGCGGCACGACATAATTCCTTTTCTGTTTTACAAACGAACCATTACGCCAAAACGATTCGAGCGACTCTTCGGGATATTGCGTTTATCGTGCCCCCAGACCATCGCCAAAGTAGCGATTAATGTTTGTGCTCGGTCTCAGTAGGCAACCCTGCATCAATCCAGTCCTGCTTACCTTCAGCATAGTCACGCACATTCGCGTAACCTAGCGCCGCCAGTTCACGGGCAGCGTTCTCGGAAGCATTTCAAGTAGGCTTAGCACAGTAGACGACAATGTCAGCCGTCTTATCAGGCAGAAGGGTCGGCGCAAGTTGCGTTACCTGGTCCGGCGGCAGATTGATCGCGCCAGGTAGATGCGCGTGATGGTAAGCCGTCGCGGGCAGAGTCTCGACGAGGAGAAAAATCTCGCCGCCATCAATCTTCATCTTTAGCTCGTCGCGCGAAATTGTAGCTACCATGAATCCTCAGTCTCCTTCTTCGAGTTTGTCGTCAATCTCCATCGAAGGAGATGACGGGAAGGCTGTGAGTGCGATGAACGTTCCCGCGAAAGGCAACCCGAGCGTGACATTTGATGATCCTGCCACAACTGAGTAATTTTCCGTAACTATATTGAATGGCAACGCGCAACACAACAACTCGTTTGGAGTGGAGCGGAGGGAGCGTGTTTCGCCTCTAACCTGGTGCGGCGAAGGTTGCGTGAAATCGCGCAGCCCGGTCAACTGCCGTTAGACTCTTCGATACTGGTTTCTGCGAAATGGTTTGAGGAGAATTGCCTACAATGGCGAACCTGCCCGCGCGTGGCAGGAAGTCCGATTTGTCATTCAGTGGAATAAGCGTCGCAGTATATTGCTATGTTGAGATGACCCGGCGCCCGAGATTGCCAGCGAGTCAGGTTGAGTCCAACTGGCCAGGCCTTCCCTCATTTCGACGCGGTTAATCGTTACTTTCAGCCGGCGGCCCCGCACTTCTACGATAAGGTAGTGATAATTTACCTCCAGACTCTGAAAGGGATCATCCGGGGCCCGAGTGATGGGATAACCGTGCGCGCCACCGCCGCCGGTGACAAAGTAGGTGACGCCACCATGTTCGTGCCGTTCATAATTGTGCACGTGCCCGGAGAAGACCACGATGTGGGCGCGTAGGTTTTTCTGCGCTTCCTCGAGGTAAGCGCCGAGTTTCTGTTCTGCTGCGCGAGCACTGTGGCCGCCACCATAGGTTCTTGCGTCGCTGGAACTCGTGTAGGGAGGGTGATGCAGAACGATGAAGACGAAATCAACTGATTTGGGCAGATGCTCCAGCCGATCTCGCAACCAGTCTCCTTGCGGACCAGATAGCTCGTCCAGCGAGCTATCAAGCGTCAAGAATAGAGTGTGGCCGGCGTGGACGGAGTAGAAACGATTCTCCTTCAGGGCGGGGAACCGGGCAAAGTAGTTGGCCAGCGCCGTCTGAACGTTCCCATGAAGATCGTGGTTACCCAGCGCAGGAAATACGGGGATCTTGCGCTCTCGCCAAACAGTGGTTTCGCTGTCGTACACCTTCCAGTCGTCGGCCTTGTCGCCGTTGTAAGCAATGTCGCCACCGAACACAATGAACTTGGGCCGAGACTCAGCAATCGCCGACACCAGTTGCCGGCGAACGTCAGGGTTAGCTGCTTCCTTGTCGGCTGGATCGGTGAATCTGGTGTCGCCATAGACCACAAAGCGAAAATGGCCGTGAACCTTCGCGTCAATCTCGACCGGCGGAGATTGCGCGAAGCAGACTATTCCAAAGACGATGACGATGAGAGCTGCGACGAGGCTCTGCGACGCTGATTTATACATGCGAGTTAGCTACTCCGAATTAAGGACTAGCGAGACGGCGATCGTTTAAGCGCGGAAACCGGCGAAAATCGGGTAGTGCCCTAATTTCAGTTTGGGAGTACCGCCTTCAGGCGGAATATTTAAATTGGTCTCTTTCCGCCTAAAGGCGGTACTCCAAAAACTGGGCACGAACGAAAATAGCCAATCAGAATTCCAGCCGGAACATAAATTCAACTCGCCGGGGAGCGCCTGTGCCGGTGGCGCCGCTGTTAACTATTCCGGTGATCTTGCCGAAGCTGGCACTGGGCCTGGGTGCAGTTCCGGTAAACGCGCCCAGGCTCGAACCAGGGTTCTTGTACGTGGGGTGATTGAACAAGTTGAATGCGGCGGCGCGGAAATTCAGTTTGAACCTCTCTGACAACCTGAAAGTTTTCGTCAGCGAACTGTCGATTTCAAAAGCACCAGGACCGCGAGCGGCATAGCGCGGAAGATTGCCCCAGGTCCCCTTGGCCGGCAGGGCGAACGCCGCAGGGTTAAGCCAGTTGGTGATGCTTTGGTTCGCCGGGTACAGTGGCACACCGGCAATCAGATTGGGCCGCTGGTTCGAAGTGTTGCCATCCGGCAAGTCTCCCGCCTTGCGAGTCACCGTGATGTTTATGGGTAGACCACTCCGATCGTAAGCGATTCCGCCGAGTTCCCAGCCACCTAACAGGCGCGCGACTCGATCGTTTTTGTTCAGCCATTTCTTTCCTGGACCAAAAGGCAGCTGGTAGATACTGTCAATAGTCAGCACGTGACGGACATCGATGTTGGTGTCGCTGCGATCACAGGCGCGGCAGCTTTGGTTTTGGAAAGCCACGGACTCGCCTGCGCCAATCGACGCATCCGTGATTCCGTGCGACCACATATAGTGCGCCTGGAATAACAAGCCATTTACCAAACGCCGTTCGAGAGTAGCCTGCAAGGCATTGAAGTTGTTGTTGCCGTCGTTTGCTTTGAGACCGAACGAACCGAAGCCCGCCAACGGGCGCTTTCCTGTGAGCGGATTGATCAGGTTCACGGTGTACCTCGTGAACAAGTGATGGCCGGCGCTGCCGAGGTAACCAAGTTGAGCGACAAAAGCACCCGGCAACTGCTGCTGCACAACAACGTCCCACTCCTGGTAAGAAAGGTCCTTGCGGTGTCGGTCGATCGCTTTCGGAGAGAACAGCTGGTTCTTGGGATCGAGAAAAGCCACCAGCGGATATGACAGGGCTGGAAAATCAGTTGAACTGAGCGAATAGCGCGGCACTGCACTTTCTGCCGGATCGCTGAAGTCATCGTTCTGATTAGCCCCGTAGTAAATACCGTAGCCGGTCCGGAATACTGTCTTCCCATGGAAGGTCGCCGGCGTCCAGGCGAGACTGAGGCGCGGGCCAAGGTCCTTTCCGTTAGGGTCATAGTACGGAGTGCCCTTAGGGCAGAAGCCGCCGCAACCCTGAATATCCACGACTGCGGATCGATTCAGGATCTCATGGGCCACCGTATAGAATTCGTAGCGCAGGCCCAGATTCAAAGTGAGATTCGAAGTGACCTTGAACTCGTCCTGGAAATAACCCTGGAAGAAAGTTCGACGATTTCCTACCACGCCCTCGCCCTGCAGATAGGTTGCTGAGCTGGCCTTGTTATTTATGAAGTCATCGGCGGAAGCATAGGTTATCGATGAAGTTGTCAGCGTGTTACCTGAGTTGTTCAACTGGATTCGGCGGATGTCCAAACCGGTTTTGAAAGTGTGGCGGCCTCGGACCAGGGTCAGATTATCGATATAAGAAAAGGTGTTGCCAACTTCCGTGTCAAGCGCGGTTCCGCTCACGCTGTCGAATGGTCCGGGGCTCACGTCGAGCGGCGCCGTGCCGTAAGTCCAGTTATGATAATTGGCGCGATTAAAGCCAAACTTCATTTCGTTGATCGTGCGGGGCGAGAACAGATGCTGAAGCTGTAGCACAACGTTCGTGGGAACATGCGGAATCACGTTGTGGTCGCCCAGGGCGTCGGTCGGATTGTCGATGTAAGCATGATCCACATTGTAGCGAAAGTACATCGTGGTCTTGTTGGACCAGAGGTAATCAAAACGGAACATCGCGGCATTCTCTCGCACCGTGTCCTTCGCGACGAGCGTAACCTCGTTCGTAATATCGTCCACAGGCGTGCCGCCGGTAGGATAAGCATCCAGGATGGGTTTGAGCTCAGGTGATTTGGCCAGTACCTGCTTTCGGTAGGCATCGTTGGGAACAAAGTTGGTAAAGGTTTGTCCCAGACTTTGGCGCAGGCCTTCGTAATTGAAATAAAAGAATGCCTTGTCGGTCTTGATTGGGCCACCAATACTGCCACCGAACTGGTGCAGCGTGAATGGTGGCAGTGTGCTGCCATCGAATGGCGAACGCGCATCCAGCGCCGAATTTCGCAGCGCATAAAACCCGGTACCGTGGTAATGATTGGTGCCGCTTTTCGAAACCACATTGACCTGCGCACCGCCGGCTGCCCCGGTCTCAGCCGTGTAGACGTTAGTGCTGACGCGGAACTCGGAAATCGAGTCGAGCGCAATGTTGAGTCGCGTGTCGGCCTTCTGCGTCTGTTCCTGAACGCCGCTGGTGTCGATACCGTCGAAAGTGAAGTTGCTGTCATCGAGCGAGTGACCCGTGAAGCGGATGGCTCGCTGGGCGCCGTCTCCGTAGTTAATCGCGCCGGGCACGAGCAACATAAGGCTGGCCCAGTTTCGTCCGCTGATCGGAATCCCTTTGACCTGGTCGGCATCGACCAGGCCTCCCAATTCGGCCGAGCTGCGATTCAGCGGTTGCAGCGAAGGCGTAATCTCAACGCTGCCGGACACGGTGCCGATCTCGAGTTGCACATCGATGGTGCGCGGCTGGCCAACCGACAATTCAACGTTAACCAACTTAGAGATTGCGAAGCCTTCCCTCGTGATACTGATGTTGTAGATGCCCAATGGGAGGGCCGGAAAATCGTAGATTCCGGCTGCGTTCGTGACCGTTTCCCGTTGCAGACTGGTGGCTACGGACAGCAGTTCAACTTGCGCGCCTTGAATCACCGAGCCGGAAGGGTCGGTTACTGTTCCACTGATGGATCCTCGATCAACCTGAGCCGCCAGCGACAGCGGGAACATCATGATTAGAAATGCAATCCGTGGCAGAAGATGAAAGCGGCGACCATGGTTACACATATAGCTTTCCTCCATAGCTGAAAATCCAATAAGGAGAACTTGTACGAGAGCAGTCAGTCTGTTACAGAGTGACGCAAATCTTATCAGCAGCGTGTTAACAGAGAATGAAGGTCTGGTGAACTGTGAGTTAATATTTTGCCGGGGAAATTTTTGAGTGGCCGGTCGTCGCGTGAGGGGTCGCCAGATGTTTCACGGACTACGACTTGTTTTGCGATTCTGATCGATAATTCTCTTCGAGAAGATCAATCTTCTTCTCGATCTCGCTCAAGGCGTTCTCAACCAGGCGTGGATCACTCAGATCCAAATCGAGGTAACGTTTCAAAAGCACAGCCGGTGGCGCGTCAAAGCCGTCTCGCATCAGCGCAATGTAGCGCGGCACAAAACGTTCGCGATCGTTCTGATACAACGCATAGAAATTCAGAGCGAGCAGCGCGCCGTAGACATAGTTGACGTCGTAGAAAGGATCTTCATACATCAATGAAATGGTCATCCATCGCGTCTTCAATTCATCGCCGGGCTCGGACGAATACCGTGAGTAAACTCGTTGCGCGAGCGCGTCCAAATCATTTGCTCCCTTGATCGTGCCCTTGCGAACTCCCTCGTAGACAGCGTGTTCGACCACCACCTCTGGCGCGACCCGAAAGATTTCCAGCCCCTTGCCCTCGAGAAACCGTTCCAGATAAAACCGCCGTCGCGCCGGATCGCTTTCGTGGTTGTACAGATAGTCGGGCAGCAGAAACTCATTGAAGATTGCAAACGCTTCGAAAAGGTAATGCGGCCCTTCGGCGTAGGTCGGCAACACGCTGCTGCGATTCATCAGTTGACGATGAACCGCGTGGGTCGATTCGTGAGTGAGAATGCGAACGTCGTTGTAGAAGCCGGCAAAACCCGCGCTGTAGAAAACGCTGTCGGTTCCGATGAAGCCTTGCGAGAATCCACCGCGCTTGCGGTGTTCGCCCGGCACAATATCCATCCGGCCATTCGCTGGGTCGAGCAGTGCCGCCAACTCATGTCCATACTCCGGCCCGAGCGGCGCCAGCGCCTGCCGAATGATCTCGCTCGCCTGATATATAGTGTAACGCGGCGGCAGCCAGTTCTTATTCGCACCTTTCTTGAGGTAATCCGCGCGCAAGCGCTGATAGTGTTTATAGAGTTCACTGTGCCGCGTGACCTCCTCCATTAGTTCGTCAACTTCCGCCTTGGTCCAGTAGCTGTCGAAGTAAGCGGCGCTCGGCGCGTCGGCAAAGTGATGGAGCTCGGCCAGACGAGTGCGTGCCGCCGCCAGTCGCGTCAGCGCGAACGCAAACAGATCGCGCTGGGCCGGAATCGCCTGCGGTTGCGATCTCAACTTGTCATAGAGTTCAGACTGCCACTCGTCGCGGGCGGCCGCGGCGCTCAACCTCTCCTCTTCGAGCGATAAGGTGTAAGGCCGATAGCGGCGAACTGACTCAATCGCGAACAGATACCTCTTGAGAGAAGGCCGGCGTGAAGCAAACGCCGCGAGCTTGCGCTCGTCTAACTGCATCAATTCCTGCCGCAGAAAGGCAGTGCGCGAGTTTACGTCAGCATTAAGCATCGAGTCTTCCGCCCCACTGGTTTCGTCAGTAGTGTCGACTGCGCTGCGGAGATACAGATATGCAGAATGCCGCCGCAGCTCGACCTGCGCGCGATCATTCAGTTGCAGCGCGCGTTCAAGATTTCCGGCAGAGGCTGTCACCTTTCCTTTCAGGGTTTCCAGTTCGTTTAACGTCCCATAGAGTTGGGCCCGATCCGCTTTTTCAGCTTCGGGAGAAGCGAAAAACTTGCGCGCAAAATCGATGTGGTATCGCGATGATTCGTTTGCAGGAATCGCTACAAAGGGATCCTGACTGAACGTTGAAGCAGGCAGCAACAGACAGAGAAACAGCGCCACTAGGGCGCGCCGCGAGAATGATTGACTCAACCGCTTGATCATGGTCCCGCTTCCGTCGCGCGAGCGTACCAAAGAAGCCTTAGCCGGTCTTGTATTTTTCTAATTCGCGGAGTACGAATTTAGCGCGGGCAAAGGTTGTCGCGGTAATCAACAGGCGTTACCCCGATAAGTTTCTTGAAGGTTCTGGCGAAGTGGCTTTGATCGTAGAAACCGGCAGCTATCGCGATCGCGGCCACCGAAGCGTCGCGCTTTACCAACTCTCGGCAGGCAAAATCTATTCGCTCGCACCGCACCATCTCCCAAACGGTGCAGCCGTATTGACGACGAAACTCCCGAGCTAACGTCACCGGATGCACACCCACCGCGCCCGCGATGTCATTGACCGTGAGATGTTCGAGGTAGCGCGACTTTATGAGGTCATGTGCGCGACCTAACCAGCGCTGCGGTTTCCGCGAATCACTTGTGTGACACTGAGAAGCACGCGCCAGGGTTGCGATCAATTCCAGCCCCAGACCTTCGATCGCCAGATGCGACACTGAGTCGGGCTCGCGGAACTCGTGATATAGCCTTTGCGCCAGCACGACCGAATAACCGCCACGAAAACTGCGGCTGTGCATAGACAAACTGGTCTGATTCGGATATTGCAGCCGAGCCGGTTTTACCTCGATGCGAAACAGATCGACTGCGGACGTCTCAAATGACTGGGCGTGAATCTCGCCGGCCGGGTGGTAAAGGATCGTCAACGCCTCACACGATCTGACTTTTTGGTCATAGCTCTCTTTGTATGAGCCACTCAGGACAAAACAGAAATAGGGCGACGCATGCGAGTGTCGAGGTAAGGCAGAGCCCCGCCGGTAGAGAGTTTCAGACAAACTGAATCCGCCGGCGTGATGCTGCCGCACTGTTTCTCCGTAAAAGTTGCCGGGCGGCAGTCTTGGAATCATTGCCGGCGGGTGCATAAGTTGTAGCGTACTCGTATTTTGTCAATCCTACTACATTGATCGCACGAGCGACGCCAAAAGTGAAATCTGAACTAACCAATGTTCGGTATTGTTCGCGCGATGTAGATTTTTCACGTGTTTTGATTGTCGCCAAGTGCTTGAAAATAATGGTGGCCAGGGACGGAATCGAACCGCCGACGCCGGCCTTTTCAGGATTCGGCTCTCCCGTTGTATCTTAAATTAAAAGCCAGGCGTAATTACTCTCGGCGTTCCCTATTAACAAGGACTTTGACCAGGTGCTCTGCCTTCAACCGATTCAGATGCACGCTCGCAGTTGAGGGACTCACCTCAGCCACTACTGCAAGCTCGGTGCTTGTCCGTGCATGACCGTCCATCAGGCAGTAGAGCATGCAAGCCCGTGCCTGCCGGTTCGCCGATGGCCGCGGCAATTCTGGAGACCGCGGCGTTGGCGTCGTTTTCGACATCCATACTTTGATTGTAGACGAAGTAGGCATGTCGCGCAGCTGGTATGCTCCAGAACATGGACGCAACCGGGCGACCAACTATCCTACGTGAAGAAGAAACTTCGTGGAATTGGTTGATGGGACCTTCAACCTTCTCCCGCGAACACTCCTGGAGAACATGATTTCTATGTTGACGCAGACGGAAAAGGGGCGAGCCTTTCGTGCGCTTCATGAGCGTGACAGCGCATTCATCATTCCCAATCCGTGGGATGTGGGTACGGCACGGATGCTGGCCCAACTCGGTTTTGAAGCGCTGGCCACCACCAGCGCCGGTTATGCCTTCTCAGTCGGGCAACAGGACAGCACGATAGGTCGCGACGAAACGATGGCGCACGTGGCGGTCATTGTCTCGGCGACTGACCTGCCGGTCAGCGCCGATCTTGAGAACGGCTTTGGAGACGCCCCTGAAATTGTCGCGGAGACTATCAAGCTTGCCGCGGAGGCCGGGCTTGTTGGTGGTTCGATTGAAGATGTGTCCGGACGCGTGGATCTTACGCTGTATGAGCTTGCGCATGCCGTTGACCGAGTCCGCGCAGCCGCAGAAGTGGTTCGCGACCTTCCGTTTCGTTTCACATTGACAGCGCGTGCGGAAAATTATCTGGCCGGAAGGCCTGACTTGAGCGACACCATCACGCGACTACAGGCCTACGAAGAAGCGGGCGCCGATGTTCTCTATGCACCCGGCCTTACCAGCAAGGACGATATTGCCAGTGTGGTTAGCTCCGTGGATTGTCCGGTGAACGTCGTGATGGGACTGCAAGGCGTTCAATTGAGCCTGGCCGAACTCTCGGCAATTGGAGTCAGGCGCGTCAGCGTCGGCAGTGCGCTTTCTCGCGCCGCTCTCGGCGCCTTTCTTCGCGGCGCGCGGGAGATGCGAGAGCATGGCACTTTTACATTTGCGGAGGCGGCGGTGAATTATCGAGATATTAATGCCATGTTCACGGCATGACTCGCGCGAACTGGCGAGTACCGAAGCAGAGAGTCGGATGAAACACACAATGGTTCAGGCGAATGGCGTCTCCTTTCACGTCGTCCAACCTGCGTGCGCTGGCCGGAACACGATCTGCTACGCCCATACGAGTGGACCGATCGCCTTGGTGAGACATTCATCAAGTAGACGTCGCGCCCCCTTCCGGATTTGGGCATTTTCCCCAACGCGAGAACCCGGATCGCGCCGCCGCCGAGATTGCCGCATATTTGATCGATATGACTTGCTATAGCAACTAAGAGAATACCGATGAAAATAACCTGCTTTATCCGCTACCAGATCGATCCATTCCAACGTGACGCGTTCATGAAGTACGCAGAGAATTGGGGCCGCATCATTCCGCGCTGCGGCGGTCACCTGGTTGGTTACTTTCTTCCCCATGAAGGCACGAATGATATCGCCTGGGGGTTGATTGCCTTCGATAGTCTCGCTGCTTATGAGAAATACCGAGCACGGTTGAAATTAGATCCTGAAGCGCTGGAGAATTTTTCGATGGCCCAAAGTAAACGCGTCATCCTCCGCGAAGAGCGAACCTTCACTGAAACAGTTGATGGAACATTTGGGTTATTACCGAAACAAAGGCAGGATAAAAGCTACTCTCGCTGACTCAGGCTCAAGAGCGGAACTAGTGAGAAGTTGAGGCTGTGATTGCTTAACGATCAGGGATTCATTATCAGCTTCCGAGAAAGCGGAAGACCACATTTGTTGTACCTGGTGGTCCCCAAAGACCGAAACGATCAGACACTGCTGCAAAGAAACCCGCTGCGAGTGCGAGGCGCAAAAATGTTGTAGCGAACTCGGTGGGCGGCGATTCATGGTTGTTTGTCATCTCTTGTTGGCGCGCGTCATTGGAAGTACTGGTTTTTCATCAAGTTATCATCAGCAGTCAGAGTCGTTACTACCGTCATTCAAGCCTCAAACGCCTGCTGCACTATTCAGAACTCATTGACTTCTCCAAAAAACTGAGCACTGCAGCCGAATCGAAGTAAAACATTTGAGCGCGAGCAAGCTTCTCATCGCGCAGCTGATACAGTCCTAACACCGGAGTGTCAATTCGGTCTCCAGTCTGGTTCATACCTCTCTGCCGCCAGAGCACGACGACCTCTTCGTCGCTTGCGGCCACGACGCGGGGATCCATCCGTCGCTCCGAAGCATTGGGCTGTAGGCGGTCCCACGTGCCGCTCCAAGTAGGACCCTCGATCTGCAGTCCGCGTAACGTGCCACCGTAGGGAAGTGACGGCGGCCAATGAAACTCGATATCCGGATGAAAGAGGATCTGAAAGCGCTCGAGATTCGGTCGATGCGGATCACGGTGCTCAATCGCGTGGAAGATCTCGAGGATCACTTCGACATTCTTCTCGCTAGTACTCATGACTGATTCCTTACTCCTTGTTCTTGCCCGTTGAGGTTAGGTGGAGCGCTGTCCTGGTGGAAGGGCCATTTTGAGGATTTTCAATGTACCATTGAAGAATGGCTAAAACGACTTCATCTTTTGATCTCGTTGTTCGCGAACGCCGGTCGGGAACTACCTTGTTCCAGTGGGTGTATGACGAAGTTCGATCGGCCATCTTGGATGGTCGTCTTAGGCGCGGCAGACGACTTCCCTCAACACGCGAGCTCGCACGGTTCTACGGAGTTTCTCGCGGCACTGTTGTTACCGCATTCGAGCAGTTGCATGCGGAAGGTTATCTGGAAAGCAACGTGGGTGCAGGTACATATGTGAACACCCTGCTTCCTGAGGACTTGCTTCACGCAAAGCGTGATGCCGCCGCCATGGTTGGAGCGAAGAAGGTCGAGCCATCGCTTTCCCAATTTGCTCAACGTCTCGGACAAGCGGCTGATCCAAGAAGCCAGCCAGCTCGCGCATTCCGTGCTGCCGAAGCAGCTTTGGATGCATTCCCTATTACTCTGTGGGCGCAGATTGCTGCGCGGCGTCTACACAGGGCCACTCGAACTCTTTTAGCCGATGTAGACCCCAGAGGATACCGGCCATTGCGGGAAGCCGTTTCCAACTATCTTGGTACCGCGCGTGGGGTAAGATGCACAACCGAGCAAGTCATCATTGTTGCAGGTATTCAGCAGGGGCTGGATCTCACGGCGCGTTTGGTGCTCGACCCTGGCGATTCAGTATGGGTGGAAGATCCGTGCTTCTTCGGCGTGACGTCCATGTTCAACGCGTTGGCTGCGAAAATAATTCCTATTCCGGTTGACATGAACGGTCTCAATGTTGAGGAAGGAGAACGGCGTTGCGATCAAGCCAGACTCGCTTACGTCACTCCAGCCCACCAATTCCCTCTTGGAGTAACAATGTCTCTCGATCGGCGGCTAGCACTCCTGGACTGGGCAC
>JBKPEE010000066.1:0-3732 GCA_046728235.1 Acidobacteriota bacterium | reverse complement strand
GCCGTATGCCCTGAAGAATCCTCGTCGACACGTACAGATAAGCTTCGACCTGTCGATGAAAGTGTTTAAGGATAACGCAAATGAGGCAGCAGTTAAGAACTAACGCAGTGAAACATGATCGACCCAACCGGCCACTATTCTTAGACGTTAATGAACTGGCCGAGATGCTTCGCATCAAGCCACGAACTGTTTACGAAATGGTGAGTCAAAGGCGGATTCCTTTTCGCAAAGCGGGCGACAGAACGATCTTCTTGCTGGACGAGATATTGTTATGGACAGAAGCAAACTCTCAGAGCTAGGATGCTGCCATTCCTTGATACGGGCTGCGACCCGCAGAAAGGAATAGAGCAGTGTCAGTATTTAAGAGAGGTGAAAAATGGCAATACGACTTCTGGGTAAACGGCAAGCGATATCGCGGGTCGATCCCGGAAGCGCGAGTCAAAGCCCAGGCAGAGCGCGCGGTGATCAAAATCCGCGACTCTGTTTACGAGGGGAAGTACTTCAAGGCAGTCAAGGCTCCCGGTCTTTCGACGTTTGTCGAGGAAGTCTTTCTGCCGTGGTGTCGGACCAATAATCGCACATGGCGGGAATTTGGGTACCGGTCCGCTACGATTATTAGTCACTTCGGTAACGTACGCATGAGCGAAATCCCACCATTTGAGATTGAGAAGTTCAAGATGGAACGGCGCCGAGGTATCAGCAAGCGCGGCACGCAGCGTAGTCCGGCGGCAGTTAATCGCGAGCTAGGAACTTTGTCACGGATATTTAGTCTGGCAATTGAGCAAGGTCTGGTTTCGGTGAATCCTTGTAAGAACGTCAGGTTCTTCCGTGAAGATAACGAGCGAACGCGTTATCTCGCAGAGGACGAAGAAGCAAAGCTCTTCTCCGTTCTCTGTGACAAGCGGGAACATCTCGCGAGTATCGTAGCGTTAGCCCTGCAAACCGGGATGCGACGACGTGAGTTACTGCAACTCCGTTGGAGTCAGATCGACGTTGAACGCGAAGTAATTCATGTCGTCAATAACCGCGATCAGGGCACGCGCACGAAGTCAGGCAGAAACCGACAAGTGCCCATGACTTCAAAATCGCGCGCGTTGCTGGAAGAACTGGCTGCAGAAGGAAGTAGTGAGTTTGTGTTCTGCAATCCCGACACCGGACTTCCCTACACCGATATCAAGCGAGCCTTTACCACCGCTCGGCGTAAAGCAGGAATTGTGGATTTCCACTTTCACGATTTACGACACACGACGGCCACGAGGCTTGGAGATGCTGGTGTAGATGCGATTAAGCTGGCGGCGATTATGGGTTGGTCAGACGTTCGCATGGCCATGCGATACACCCATCCTCGGACGCTTGGACTAAGGGATGCGATGGAGAATCTTGCGGGTCCAAAAAGAGTCCCCGCAGTTTTCCCCACAAACGACCAGCGGCGACCGTTACCGATCGCCGCAAGTGCTTGATTGAATTGGTCGGGACGACTGGATTCGAACCAGCGACCTCACGCACCCCAAGCGTGCGCGCTACCAGGCTGCGCCACGTCCCGTCAAACCGATCTCAGTATGGCTCTAAAGCGTGCTTTGTCAAACGCGCGAACTCTATTTTTAAAAGTGGCACGAGCGTCCGGTCATGAAAATCCGCACAAGATGCGCATGCCACTCAATTCCGGAGCTATTTTTCTTTGGCTTCCGCGCGCAACGCTTCCAACTCGGCGTCGCCCTGGTCCAGCAAATCTAAAATTTCGCGCAATTGAGCTGCAATTTGTTTGAGTGACGCGCGCTGCTCATCAGAAAATTTTGGCGCGGCCGGCGGAACTGAAGCAAAACGCGCGGCCAGTGATGGCGGCGGTTGCAGGCTACGCGGCGCACTCCTGGCAGCGGCCGGTGTGCCGTCGCGACTCGGCGAACGCAATTCGGTCGCTAACTTCTTCTTAGCGCCGGCGATGGTATATTGCTCGTCGTAAAGCAACTCTTTGATGCGCAACGCCATTTCCACATCTTTGCGGCGATAGGTGCGCTGGCCGGCCCGGTTTTTTTGCGGCGCGAGCATCGGAAACTCCGTCTCCCAGTACCTGAGCACGTGCGCCTGCACGCCCGCGAGTTCACATACCTCGCCAATCTTAAAAAACAGTTTCTGCGGAATTGACGTAGCCGCTTGACTCATATTGAAAGACTCAAAGCGCGGTGCCGTTCCGGGACGAAAGGTGGTACAGCAAGGCGAACGCACGCCGATGGTACTGTGCAGTGAATCCAGTGTCAACAGTTACATTTAGCGGTGGTCGCTTCAACTGCAGGATTAAACGGATCATCTCAGATGGCCGGGCGTTCAGGTTTTACCTGAACTTCAAGTGTTTCATGCGACGTCGCCGATAGACGGCCACGAGCGAGAGGACTATAATCGCGCGTTATTCAAGCATAACCCTCGTCTGAGTCCAAAGAGGTCACCACGCAAATGCCGGCAACTATCGCTGCTTCGTTCCGTCTCGCCCAGCGCCTGGAAAAAGTGGGGTTCTCAGACATAGTGCAGATTCGCAATCGGGTGATGGCCCTGCGCGCGCAGGGCGCGCCTGTCTATCAATTCGAAGGTGGCGAACCTTATCGACCAACGCCGGATTACATTAAGCAGGCAGCCACGGTCGCGCTTCAGGAAAACAAAACGCGGTACGCGCCATCCTCAGGTATTCTCGATTTGCGGCGCGCGATCGCCAGGAAATTGGTCGAACGCAACGACATAAAGGTTTCGGAAGAGAACGTAATCGTAGTCAATGGCGGCATGCAGGGGCTGTTCGGAGCATTTCAGTCCACAATCAACCCCGGCGATGATGTGCTGATTTTCTCTCCTTACTGGACGCCGATCAAAGATTTGGTAGCCCATTGCGGCGGCCGGCTGGTCATGGTCCCAACGATTGAAGCTCGCGCCGAAGGGTTTCGCGCTACGCTGGCCCGGTATGCAACCACCAGCACGCGCGCGATCTATTTCAATACCCCGACAAATCCTTCTGGCGTCGTGTTCACGCGCAAAGAAGCCGAGGAAGTTGCCCGTTTCGCCATCGACCGCGACTTGATCGTCATTGCCGACGAAGCCTATGAAGACATCGTCTATGACGGGGAACACGTATCGATCGCTTCTTTGCCCGGAATGTTCGAACGCACAATCACCTCTTTCACGCTGTCAAAGTCGTATGCTATGACCGGGTGGCGGATCGGTTACGCAGTCGCCGCCGAGCCATGGATGACTGGATTAGCTAAAGCCACGCTTTATTCTTCCAACGGAGTTTCGACCCCGACACAGTGGGCGGCTCTGGCCGCCTTGACGACCGAATCAGATTTCCTTCAGACATCGCTTTCGGCTTATCGCGAGCGACGCGATCTACTGGTCGCTGGTCTGAACGAGCTCGGTTTGCGGTGTGCTCCACCGGCCGGCGCTTTCTACGCGTTACCAGACATCCAGAGCATTGCCACCGACAGTCGCAAAGCTGCGGAAATCCTTCTGGATAAAGCTCAGGTAGCCACGGTGCCGGGGATCGTATTTGGATCGGATGGGGAAGGTCACGTGCGCTTCTCGTTTTCCACTTCGATTGAAACCATTGAAGGTGGCCTCGATTCGATGCGGCGCAATCTTTGATTTGACCACCGACGGGTCGGAGCGTCATCGGTCGTCCGCGATGTTCTACGTTCCCCCTCTCCGCCTGCGGAGAGGGGGTTAGGGGGTGAGGACACCGCGGCGCGGGCGCCC
>JBKPEE010000065.1:0-7573 GCA_046728235.1 Acidobacteriota bacterium | reverse complement strand
GTGCCGGATAGCGATTCAGGAAAGCGGTTCGCTGCACAAACTCCAGCGCATAGGTCTTCTTGTTCGCGTCGAGCTGCGCCTGCCAGTTGCCCTGTCCGACAATTACGCCGCTGTCGACGATCTGCGTATCGCGCAGGAAGTTGGTGAACCTGACAGGTACCGGCACCGTCGGCGGATTAATGTCGCCGAAGCCGGCCTTGTACATCCGCTCGACAAAGTAGCCGGTGTTCTGGAACTCGATCGACAGGAAGAAGGCGGCTGAGACGTTAACCCGTCTGACCGCGCGACATTGCGTATCCGTTCCGCAGCTCTCGATCTGGCTGGTCCAAAACGCGAGACCTGGGGCGTCGGCTTCGCGATTCAGGAAATCGTGATAGTGCTGCCGGACAAAGGTATCGCTGTTATCGATGGCGTTTGTCGTTGGCGGCGTCAGATCATCATCGACGATCGTCAGCACGGCATTGGCGTCGCTCGGCTGCTGGAAGGCTGCGCCCCCGGTCGGGTTGGAAAGCGTGAGCGCCACGGTTTCGTTTCCTTCGACCCAGACATCCTGCGAGATCAGCACCGTGAAGGTCTTGCTGGTCTCGCCCGGTCCGAACTTCAAAGTACCCAGCGCGGTGGTGAAATCGCAGCGCGGCGACGCCACACCATTCGCATTTGAACAGGGCAGGAAGGTCAGGGCCGCGCTGTCGTCTGGCGTGGCGTAATCAACACTGACGGCTGTACTCGTGTCACCAGAGCGTACAACGGTAATGGTGATGAAGTTGCCGTTCTCGTTAACCGAGTAATTGGCCTGGCTGAATTTAATTAGCGGCCGGAAAAGGACCGTCTGTCCACCTGCCAAACTCCCGCTACTCGCCAGGAAGTTGGCGTCGCCGCTGTAATCCGCCGTGATGTTGTGATTGCCGGCCGCCAGTGACGCAGTGCTGAATTGCGCTACCCCGCTCGCATTCAAAGCTATCGGCGAACCCAGGTTACTGCCGTTGTCTTTGAATTGAACCGTGCCGGTCGGTGTGCCGGCCCCAGACGTGACCGTCGCCGTAAAGGTCACGTTCTGACCAAAGTCAGATGGATTGAGAGAGGAAGACAGTGCGGTTGCGGTCGCCGCCTTTGCGATGTTGAAGCTTTGCGGGTTGGTCGCCGGATTGTAATTCGAATCGCCAGCCTGCGACGCCGTGATCGTGCACGAGCCGGCTGCGGTGATATGCACCGTCCCCGGCGACGGAGTCGTGACTGTGCATTGGCCGCTGGCCGCTAAGCTCACCGGCAGCAAGCCTGAACTGGCCGTCGCGCTGACACTAAAGTCTGGATCGCCAAAGGTCTTATTCGCCAGTGGCCCGAAGGTGATCGTTTGGTTAGCCTTTATTGCATTGACCGACTCAATGACTTGAGGCGCAGGATTGTAATTGCTGTTGCCGGGTTGATCATATTTCACGGTGCACGTGCCGGTGCCGCTGGTCATGGTGAAGGTGGCCCCGATGTTAGTACACGTGCCGGCGCTGCTGTAGATAACAGGTAAGCCGGAAGTAGCTGTGGCCGTCACCGTGAAGCTCGTGTTGTAGGCCGCAGTCGCGGGAGCATGCGTGCCCACAACGATTGTTTGGTTGCCCTTCAAGTTAGTCAGGGCAAAGTTTGCTGAAGCGATGTTACCGGCCAGACTCGCCACTACATTATATGGCCCGCCGGCGATTCCGTTGGCCGTGAAGGTTGGTGCGGTCGCCACGCCGCTCGCGTTGGTGTTCGCAGTGGCTGGGTTGCCACCGCTGAACGTACCGCTTGCGCCGCTGGCCGGCGGCGTGAATGTCACCGGAACATTCGGCTGATTGTTGCCCGACTCTTTCACGGTCGCCTGCAAGGCGGTCGCAAAGGCCGTGTTGATGGGCGCGCTTTGCGGTGTCCCCGCAGTTGCGGTCACCGTGTAGTTAGCTTCGACCGCGCCGATATCAACCGTCGTATTTACGACCCGGGGAAAACCGAGGCCCCGCTGATCGACTGGCAACGGCTCCGCTGTGTCGCCGTTGTTATTTAGATCGAAAGCGTCGGGAGGCAGATTTGCATTGCTGCCCGCGTTGATTGCGGGACTGCCGGGCAGCAACAAGAGGGTCCGAGTTGCTCCGCCGTTGTTCTTTAGCAGCGGTTTGCCTAGCCCATCTTTTTCCAGTTTAGGATCGGCGTTTATGTTGTTGGAGCCGCTAATAGCGTAGCCAGTATTGGTCAGTATTAGATTGTTATCGCCTGACACTGAGCCGCCAACGCCATTAAAGATATCCGGACCGTTAGCCGCGTTCGGTCCGGTGTTGTCCGAAATCAGGGTATTCGCGAGTGTGATTGGCGCAGAACCTCCATTTCCCTGATTGAAAATTCCACCTCCCGAAGATGCGGCGGTATTCCCCGCTATCGTGCTGTTCTTAATATTGAGATTCGCGATTCCACTGTCACCGAAGTTATAGATGCCGCCCCCGAACGAAGGACCTGAGTTGCCACTGATCGTGCTATTTATAATGGTGAGAGTGGCTGTGCCCTGAAAGCCTGTGCTGAACACGCCTGCACCGAATGAGGAGGCAGCGTTGCCGCTGATTGTGCTGTTGATCAAAGAAAGTACGGCCGAACTGTTCGAACCATCGTTGGTGATGCCCCCGCCAGCGTTGGAAGAAACATTGCCGCTTAAGTCACTGCTTAATAGCGTTAGAGTGCTCTTATTCAGAATGCCCGCGCCCGTACTGCTATTCCCGTTTGAGATAGTCAGCCCGGAAAGCTTGACTGTTCCAGATGCGATGTTGAAGATGCGGAAGTTCGGCGTGCCACCCGCCGTGCTGCGCTGCACCGTCAGCACATTCGCGCCCGGTCCATCGATCGTGAGATCCTGGCTAATTAACAACTCGCCGCTGGTCAGCGTAATCGGGCTGGTCACATGACCCGGACTCATGTCAAAAGTAATCGTGCCGCCGACGCAAGCATCCAGAATCGCTTTGCGCAGAGAGCCCTGCCCACTATCTGCGCTCGTGGTCACGATCCCGTTCGTCGCGCATGACACCGTGGTGCCGGCGGTGGCCTGATCATTTTCCGACGTTGAATCGGTTGCCGTAGTGTTGACCGTGGCCGTGTTGTTATAGAAGGTGCCGTTCGGAGTTCCCGGCGGGACGTGCCCAACCAGAGTAAAGACCTGGGGTCCGCTCGCGGGCGGAAGGTCTCGAGAGCAGGTGAGCGTGCCCCCGGAACCCGGCGTCAGTGAATTGCAACTCCATCCTGCCGGTTGTGACAGCGAGACGAAGGTCATGGTTCCCGGAAGCTGGTCGGTTAAGGTGGCGCTGGTGGCCGTGTCAGGCCCACCGTTCGTTACCGTGATGTTATAGGTGACGTCGGAATTGGCAGGCACGTTATCGGGCGCACTCTTCGTCACGCCGAGATCTGCATTCAGCGTGCCTGCGCCTACCACAAAACTGTCGGTGTTCGTCGCAGCCGACGCCTCGTTAGTTCCGTTTCCGTCCGCGTCATAGCTGATATTGCCCGTGTTCACGGTTGTGACGCCCTGAGTGCCCATCTTAATCGTCGCGTCGATGACAATCGTCACCGAATCACTCGCCGGAATGGCTCCATTCCAGGTAACTGTGTTAGTGCCGGTGTTGGCGGTCGCTGTGCCCCCGCTGGCGCTGGCTCCGATTAGGGTCAAATCAGCTGGTAGCACGTCGGTGAATTCGTTCCCCGGATTGTCCTGCTGATCAAAACCGCTGCCGTTGGAAAGCACAATTAGATAACTAAGACTGGCGCCCGGCGAAGTGCCGCCCGATCTGCTCTTATTTCCCGTAACAGAGGCCGGAGAAAACACAGTCATAGTCGTCGTGGAATTGTTGTTGGCGCCGTTTGAATCGGGAGTGCCGGATGTCGCGCTCGCGGTGTTGCTGACCGTCGAGCCGGCCGGCGTGTTGTTGGCGATGTGCACCGTGAGAGTGAACTGCGCACTCGCCCCACTGGATAATGAAGCAATCGAGCAAGAGATCGTTCCCCCATTGCCGGGGTCAGGCGTACTACACGTCATGCTGGGGCCAGTGTCCTGATTCAGCGAATCAAACAATAGTGCGGGCGGTAGCGGATCGCTCCAGGAAGCGTTCGTCGCTGGATCCGGACCATTGTTGCTTAGCGTGATGGTATAGCTGATGTCGGTATTGACATTTGCTGTAGCTGGGCCAGACTTGGATATCGCCAGATCGGCATTAGCGGTGGTCAGGCCAGTCTTCGTTTCCGCGGGAATGCCAAAGAGACAATAGACAAGAACTCCGAGCAAGCACGTCAGGAATAACTTTTTCATATCAAGTCAGGTGGAGATGCTCAGGAAGTAGGCCGGGGCCGGAGCGGCGTCACATCTCTTTGGCAAACTGGGTCCAGCGGCGGGAATGTATCACGGATGGTGCGGCTTCTCAACGTGAAAAAGGCGACAGGAATTCCGCGAGCTCTTTTGCCGCGGGTAACGCCGCACGTGCCCCCAGCGCGCGACACTTTAAGGCGGCGACGGCATGGCCAACTTTCAGGCAGGATTCCAAATCTTCATTGCGCAGCACGCCGTAGATGAAGCCTGCATGAAATGCGTCGCCAGCCCCCGTCGTGTCGCGGCAACCACCCGGAACTGAGAACGCAGATGACTCGATGAATTGATCTGCGCAAAAGACAATCGCGCCGCGGACTCCCAGCGTGGCTCCGGCAATCAGGCAACCGTAGCGTGCTTGGATTTCTGGAAGCGAGAACCGCAGGTCGCTAATGCCCGTAAGCTTATGAGGGAATGATGACGAAGTAATCAATACATCGATCAAGGGCAGCAGTTCGGGCAATCCTTCGTAAATGTTGTCGATGTCTGCCGTGACAATGGCCCCGGCTGCACGTGCCGCTCGCGCCATGGCTACGCAGGCCGGCGGATCGTGCGCGTCAAGATGCAGCACGCGCCCACGCGACGCTAAGTTGATGGGGACTTCATCCGGGCGATATGACAGCCGGTCATCACGATCCCAAATGATTGTCCGCTCGCCTGAGCGCGCATCAATGATAATGAAGGCTAACTGTGTGTGCGCCCCTGAGATTGTCTCAGCGAAGTCAACATTCACGCCTTCATCTTCGATTGACTGCAGACCAAACCGGCCATTTTCATCAGACCCGAAGCGCCCGGCGTATGCGGTTTTCATCCCCAGTCTTTGCAGGCCAACCATCGCGCTGGCAGTCTGCCCGCCGGCAGACTTTTGGTAGTTCGTGAACCTTACCTTCGTGTCGAAGGCGGGATATTCAGAGACCACGATCAGATGATCGACCGCATTCAGGCCAAAGCCGACCGCGTCGAATTCTCTTCTTTCCGGAAGATGAAAAGGTAACCGCATAAAATTTCAACCTGTAGCATCTCGAGGCCAGGAAGGGAGGTTTACGCTCGCTGGTTGATTTGGTCAATAGCAGCGGGGGCAAGACCCCTCTTCCTGACCTGAGATTTTAAGACTTGAAGGTTACCGGGCTAAAATGGTCTTTAATAACAACCACAGTGACGCTCGACGAAAAACTCAAAGAAATTCCGCGCGCGCCGGGAGTGTATCTGCACAAGGACGCGAGCGGAGATATCATCTACATCGGTAAAGCCAAGAACCTGCGCAACCGCGTGCGCTCGTACTTTCAGGCAGGCCGCGCCGGTGAATTCAGTTACGGGATTAAGACCGATGAACTGGTCCGGCAAATCGCCGATGTCGAGTTCATCGTCACCGACAACGAAGCCGAAGCTTTCATTCTGGAAGCTTCGCTCGTCAAGAAACATCAACCTTACTTCAACTATAAATTAAAGGACGACAAGTCTTATCCGCATCTGAAGCTCACCGTAAACGAGCCGTTTCCGAAATGCGTGATCACCCGGCGCATTCAAAACGACGGCGCGCTTTACTTCGGTCCTTTTCTGCCGGCAGCGATGGCCCGGCGCACCATCGATCTGATCAATCGCACATTTCAGTTGCGCACGTGCGATATCGATATCGATGGTAAAGCCCCGCGGCCGTGCCTCGAGTATCACATCAAGCGCTGTCTGGGGCCATGCGTGAAAGGACTTTGCACGCCGGAAGAATACCAGGAGGCCGTGCGGGACGTGCGCATGCTGTTGGAGGGGCGCAACACGGAACTGGCCGACAAGCTTGCAGCGCGGATGCTACAGGCCTCGGAAGAAATGCGTTACGAACTCGCCGCCAAGTATCGCGATCTGCGAAATACTGTAATCAAGCTTTCTGAGCAACAGAAGATGGCCACGACTTCCGAAAGCGACATCGACATCTTTGGTTACTACCGCGAAGGCAAGCGTCTGGCGCTGCAGCTCTTCACCATGCGTGAGGGCGACATCGTCGGGCGACGTGAATTCTTCTGGGAAGATTTGCCGGAAGAGCATTTCAACCCGGCGGATTTCCTCAGCGAAGTACTGGCGCAGTATTACAGCAGTTCTGACGGCGGCATGCGCGTGCCGGCAGCCGACTTGCAAACGCGCGAAGTGCGCACTTCCTTTCTCCCACGCGAGATTCACGTCCCGATTGAATTCAACGATCGCGGGTTGCTCGAGAGAGTTTTGAGCGAACGGCGCGGGCGGCGCGTGCATATCCTCGCGCCGCAGCGCGGCGAAAAGCGCGACATGATCGACCTGGTCGAGAAAAATGCCAAGCTCGCGTTCGAACAGCGCTTTCGCGTGCTCAAACCGGACATGAAGCGCGTGCTCGAAGAGATGCAGGAGACACTCGAGCTGCCGCGCTTCCCCGCGCGCATCGAATCGTTCGACGTTTCGCACATCCAGGGCGCTGAAAATGTCGCGGGTATGGTCGTTAGCGAGAACGGGAAGATGAATCGCAACGAGTATCGCAAGTTCAAGATTCGCTGGGTCGAAGGCGCGAATGACTTCGCCTCAATGCATGAAGCTGTGCTGCGACGCTATCGCCGCGTGCGCGATGAAGAAAAAGCCTTGCCCGATCTGGTGATGATCGACGGTGGCAAGTCGCAACTGCGTGCCGCCGCCGAAGCAATGCGCGAATTGGATCTGGAAGCGGTGCCGATGATTGGCGTGGTCAAGCCGCCGCTCCATCATAATCAGGTTGCTTATCTGCTGGTTAAAGGGCGTGAAGACGATCCCGTGTATCTCGATTCCTACTCACCGGTGCTGCGTTTGATCCAGATGATTCGGGATGAGACGCATCGCTATGCAGTCACGTATCATCGCAAGCGTCGCGAGCTGCGCGACTTCACTTCCGAGTTGTCGGCGATTCCGGGCGTGGGCGAGAAGCGAAAAACCAGATTGCTTCGTCATTTCGGATCGATTCACAAAATCTCTGAAGCCACCGTTGATGAACTCGCACCTTTCGTGGGCCGCAAGACGGCGACTGAGATTGTGGATCACTTTGCGAAGCAGCGGGCGCTGGCGGAAGGCGCGAATGCTGCTTGACGTTGCTCTGCCTCAAGAGTGCATCAAGCAACTGATTACTGGGAGCGCGGGCGCCCTCGCCCGCAATGAGCGCGCAGCGCGAAAGGCCAAGCTTCTTCGGAAATCGTCGCGTGCTCGGCACGCGGTGCGGGCGAGGGC
>JBKPEE010000064.1:0-39241 GCA_046728235.1 Acidobacteriota bacterium | reverse complement strand
CTGCATGGTAAGTCAAATTCCAGATTCCAGATTCCAGATTCCAAAGACTGAAGACCAAAGACCAAAGACCGAAGACCGAAGACCAAAGACCAAAGCACGTTTCAGCGATATTCCCATTCCCTGACGTCGACGAAATGGCCGGCGATGGCGGCGGCGGCTGCCATGGCCGGGCTGACGAGATGAGTGCGTCCGCCGCGTCCCTGACGTCCTTCAAAGTTACGATTGCTGGTCGACGCGCACCGCTCGCCGGGGTGCAGAATGTCCGGATTCATTCCCAGACACATTGAACAGCCCGCTTCGCGCCATTCAAAACCGGCGGCGCGAAAGATTTGGTCCAGGCCCTCACTCTCGGCTGCTCGTTTTACGTTTTGAGATCCGGGCACGACCATGGCGCGCACAGACTTACTTACCTGATGCCCGTTGATTACTCGCGCCGCGGCGCGCAAATCTTCGAGGCGCGCATTCGTGCATGAGCCGATGAAGACCCGATCGATCGGGATATCGGCGATTCTGGTACGCGGCTTGAGCGCCATGTATTCCAGCGCGCGCTCGATGCCGCGTCGCTCGTTTTCGTTTTGGACTTCACTGGGATCGGGGACATCGCCGTCAATGGCGGCGACCATGCCGGGACTGGTGCCCCAGGTCACGCATGGAGCAACCGCCGCGGCGTCGATCTCGACCAGGCGATCGAAGCGAGCGTTCGTGTCAGACTGAAGTGTGCTCCAGTAAGTGACGGCCGCGTTCCAATCTGCATCGTGCGGCGCATACCTTCGGCCTTGCAAATACGCGAAGGTCCTTTCGTCCGGCGCGATCATGCCCGCGCGCGCGCCGGCTTCGATACTCATGTTGCACAGGGTCATCCGGCCTTCCATGGACAATGCGCGGACAGCTTCGCCGGCATATTCGATAACATGACCCGTGGCTCCGTCTGTTCCGATCTGTCCGATGATATCCAGTGCCAGATCCTTTGCGGTGACACCGTCAGCCAGCGCGCCGCGCACCTTGATAAGCATGGTCTTGGGTCTGTTTTGGGGCAGGCACTGAGTGGCCAGCACGTGCTCAACTTCACTCGTGCCAATGCCGAATGCCAGCGCGCCAAAAGCGCCATGCGTGCTCGTATGGCTGTCGCCGCAGACAATCGTCATCCCCGGCTGCGTCAATCCCAACTCCGGCCCAATCACATGGACAATGCCTTGTTCATGCGAATCGATATCGAAAAGCTCGACACCAAATTCCGCGCAATTGCGTCGCAGAGTCTCGATCTGCTTTGCGGCAATCGGATCTTCGATGGGAGCCTGGCGTGAGGTGGTGGGGACGTTATGATCGACGGTGGCGATGGTGAGATCACTGCGACGCACCTGGCGGCCGGCAGCCCGCAAACCATCAAACGCCTGTGGCGAGGTCACTTCATGCACGAGGTGCAGATCGATATAGAGCAATGCCGGTTCGTTCGCCGGAGCGCGGACCATGTGAGCATCCCAAATCTTTTCAAATAAGGTCATAAAGAAGAGGTCAGTAGTCAGTTGTGGCTTTTGCTGCAAAAGTCGGCGAAGCCGACGAATGATAGTAGCCCACCGATTCATCGGTGGGGCGTGATTCAGGTCTTTGAGTAAGTCCGTGAAGCGGACGGCTGAGCAGTGTCAGTACTCCGAGCGGTAGCGAGGTGGATCATCACGCAAATATTCTTCTTGATCTGGTCGCTACCGCTTCCCGTACTGACACGAAGATTTTCAGTCGTCCGCTTCACGGACTTAATTAATTCCACCGCGTCACCCAGCGCTAAAGCGCTGGGCTATTATCATTCAGTCCGCTTCGGCGGACGACAGAAAACCACTTTTGCAGCAAAGCCGTGAGTAGTACGTCTTTCGACAATTAACAACAACTGACTACGGATTAAACAGCATGATAAGCGTAGCGCATGTCGGCGACGGCCGCGACCGCTTCGCTGACAAGCTCGCCCATTTCTGAGGTGGTCACAAGGCGATCGGTTGACGCGGTGACGATGTCCCGGGTTCGATAGCCGGCCTCGAGCACATCTTCGATGGCCGCCTCAACATCAGCAGCTTCGTCGGCCAACTTCAGCGTGTGGCGAAGCAGCATGGCTGCCGACGCGATTGCTCCCAAAGGATTGGCAATGCCGCGTCCGGCAATGTCTGGCGCCGAGCCGTGCACCGGCTCGTACAGGTCGACGTCGCCGCCGACCGTGGCCGAGGCGAGCATGCCGAGAGAACTGGCGATAACCGCCGCTTCATCGGAAAGAATGTCGCCAAATAAATTCTCGGTGAGAATCACATCGAACCGTTTGGGGTTGGTGATGATGTGCATCGCCGCGGCGTCGACGTAAAGATGGTCGAGCGTTATGTCCGGATAGTCAGAGGCAATGCGCGTCACAGTTTGCCGCCACAACTGCGACGTCTCAAGCACGTTCGCTTTGTCGACCGAAGTCACCTTGCCGCGTCTCTGTCTGGCTGTTTCGAAGGCCACGCGAGCGACGCGTTCGATCTCGCTGACGCTATAACGCATCGTATTGAAGGCGGCAGAATTTCCGTTATTGGCAACGATGCCGCGTGGCTCGCCGAAATACAGTCCGCCAAGCAACTCGCGCACAAACAGAATGTCAGCACCTTCAGCGATCTCGCGGCGCAGAGGAGAGACGGCAGCTAAAGTCGCATGGCTTTTTACCGGGCGCAGATTTGCAAAGCCGCCCAGTTCGCGACGCAGTTGCAGCAATCCTGCTTCAGGCTTCAGGGATGATGGAAGGTGGTCGAATTCAGGCGAGCCGATCGCGCCCAACAGGACGGCCCCGGCCTGCCTGCAAGCATCGACGGTCCTGGGTGGCAACGGCGTTCCGGTCTCTCTGATTGCCGCGCCGCCCGCCGGATATTCTTCGAAGGTGAAACTATGACCGTGGGTGTTCGCAACTTCGCGTAAGACACTTACAGCCTGCTCGGTGACTTCCGGGCCCACCCCATCGCCGGGCAGCACAACAATTCTTAACTGCATGGTTCCCTTTGTACCCCTCAAGCGGCAGCCGAAACAGCCTCGCTTGAGACTAACGAGATCAGATCCTGATCGTAAATCCGTTTTTTGCGGTCTGCGAGCTGTGTGAACCGGTGATAAGCGAACTCAAGTTCATCAGCCGTCAGCGCATAACCCAGCTCTTCATATCGCAGGCCCAACGCATGCCGGCCCGAGTGCTTGCCCAGCACGAGCTCATTGGCCGGAACGCCGACAGATTCAGGCGTCATGATCTCATAACATAACGGATTGCTAATCACGCCGTGCTGATGAATGCCGGCTTCGTGCGCGAATGCGTTGCGGCCCACAATCGCTTTGTTTGGCTGAACATCAAATCCCACGATGCGTGACAGCATTTGACTGGTCGCATAAATCTCGCGCGCGCTGATTCCGGTTTGAAAGGGGAGACTGTCTGCGCGCACGTTCATTGCCATTACGACTTCTTCCAAAGAAGCATTGCCGGCCCGCTCGCCAATTCCATTGATAGTGCATTCAATTTGTCGCGCGCCGGCCTTGATGGCGGCGAGACTGTTGGCCACCGCCAGTCCGAGATCGTTGTGACAATGAACGCTAATGGTAATGTCAGTTTGACCGGCGACGACGCGATCACGCACCGTCTCAACCAGGTTCGCAAACTCATTGGGGAGAGTGTAACCGACGGTGTCCGGCACATTGAGAATCGTTGCCCCTTCGTCAACCGCGGTCCCGAATACTTCACAAAGATAGTCCACATCGCTGCGCGTCGCGTCTTCAGCTGAGAATTCGACCTCGGCGGCATAATCGCGCGCCAGGCGCACCGCAGCGCGGGTCATCGCGATGACTTCAGCCCGGCTTTTCTTTAATTTGTATTCCAGGTGAATGTCGGAGGTGGCCACGAAAGTGTGAATGCGGGGATGCGCCGCCGCACGTAAAGCTTCGGCGGCCCGCAGCACGTCCTGGGTGGCAGTGCGGCACAGTGCCGCTACCGTCACCTGACGACATTCCGTAGCCACGGCCTTGACTGCTGCAAAGTCGCCATCAGAAGCGATGGGGAAGCCGGCTTCGATGATGTCAACCCCCAAAACTTCCAGCTTTCGTGCCAGGCGGAGTTTTTCGTCGAGGTTCATCGAGCAGCCCGGAGACTGCTCGCCATCACGCAAGGTGGTATCGAAGATTCTTACGCGGTTGGTTTTCATGGGTCGAGGTGCAATGGTAGTGGCCGGACCTCAGGAAAGTCAAAGTTATAATTTCTATGGAAACATAACGTTCTGTGATAGAATTAGTCTGCTCTAATGACGTAATAACCCTCTGCAGGTCGTCGTCGATGGACATTAATCATCTGGAAGTCTTTCTGGCGGTCGCCCAGGAGCGCAGCTTTTCCCGGGCAGCTGAGTCTTTGCACCGCACGCAACCCGCTGTCAGTCAGGCAATTCGCCGGCTCGAAACGGAATTGGGAGAATCCTTGTTCGATCGCTCGTCCAAAGACGGAACCTTGACCGCGGCGGGTCGAGTGCTCCTGGATTTCTCGCAACAGATGCTGAACCTCCGGCAGCACGCGCAGTCGGCGATTCGCGAGCTGCGCGACTTGCAGCGCGGCAAACTCTCGCTCGGCGCGAACGAGTACACGGTAAATTCTTTGCTGCCGCTGATTCCGGTTTTTCGGGCGCGGCATCCGCATATAAAGATTGAAATCAAGCGCAGCCTTGCCAGCCGCATTCCCGGAGAGATCATTGGCCGCGATGTCGAGATTGGCGTGATCTCTTTCAAGCCGAACGACACCGCGCTCAAATCCTTATCGGTCGGCGTCGACGAACTTGCGCTGGTGGTGGCGCCGAACCATCCTCTGGCGCAAAAGAAGATCATTTCCGTGCGCGAACTCGGCGCCGAGGCTTTCATCGCCCACAATGTCCCATCGCCCTATCGCGAGAAGGTGATTAAGACCTTCGCGCAGGCGCGCACGCCGCTGAACATTTCCATGGAAATGCCCACGCTGGAATCAATCAAGCGGCTGGTCGAGCAGGGATTGGGAATCGCCCTGATCCCGCGGCTGGCCGCGCAGATCGAGATCGACAGAAAGCAACTGGCAGGATTGGTCGTGCGCGAAATGAAGTTCGAGCGCCGGTTGCACCTGATATATCGCCGCGGAGCGACGCTATCGCATGCGGCGAAAGCCTTTCTTCGCGTGGCACGCGACACGACGACGGGAATTGTTCATTGAAGAGACTGGAGCGCAACCGTCCCGGTTGCTTTTTCGCGCTTCGCGCTCATTGCAAGCGAAACGCTTGCGCTCCAGTCCGGCTGGCTTCAGACTCTTAATGGGTGGTCCTTCGCGTAGGAATAGGCGCACCACGCTGAAATGATGTGAACAACCAAACCGAGCAGGCCGACGGATCCGATCCAGGAAATTCCGAATACCAGCATCCAGATAAGCCCAAAGAGAATTCGCCCATTATAGATTTGGCCCAGGCCGGGGATTAACAAACTTAGAGTCCCGGCGATTAAAGGATTCCGCATGGCTAACACCTCAGCCGAAGAATACGACCCGCAGGGTTATCAGGTTCAAGTTATTAAGCGGGGCTTAACAGGCTGCTGAGATTTATTCGCCGGCGAGATCGAGAACCGTGCCGGGCGAGGTCGCCGGAGTGCTCTGCGAGCTAAAGTCAGGAGGGGCCGGCGGCGTGGCCGCGGGCATCTCACGCTCCAATGCTGACAAAGCGCGCCCGGCCTGATAGCCACGAAAGATCCAATAAGTCACCAGCGCGTGAAATACAAAGCTTATCCATACCTGGAAAACCAGTAAGATCAAAGCATCAAGGGCGAAGAGCGCCATTCCTACCACGAATGCCCAGAGGTGGCGTTTGAGCGCGAACCAGCCTATCAGTGCGAAGATTCCAGCGACGAGCAGGTCGAAAACCAACCCGGCAACGCGCACGCCGTCACCCATCTCGTTTGCCAAACCCTTGGCCACACCGTCGATAAATTGCGTCACGCCGAGGCTAAGGAAGAACGCATAACCACCACCTGACAGGGCCATCACCGAAGTAATTATCGTCAAGCCGGCAATCCAAAAGAACCAGCGCGCGCCGGACTTGTACCGCTGCTGCAGCGCATGAGCTTGATACGCAAGATCGTTGCTGTACATGGGGGCCTCCTGAAAAAGTTAGTAATCTAAAGGCAGGTCGGACTATTGCATTTTAACATCGACGATTTCGCCGCCAAAGGTTTTCAGCACCTGTTGCACGGTAGGATTCTGGGCAGCCGCCTGGCGGGCTTTCTGTTTTGAGCGGCGTTGATCCTCTTCGGGCGACAAGGCGGCCTCGTCCTCTTCACCATCGCGAATCACAAATCGAATGCCGATTTCGCGCCCGCAAACCGCGGCGCAGGTCTCCCGCAGAATCTTCGCATTTTCCGGCTTGGCCATTGTGTCGCGTGAATGCTTCGCGCCGCGTGAAAACTCTATTGTCAGTTCGTCACCGTCGAGATCGACCCGGGCTGCGGCGCCGATTGCCGCGGCCAGCAATTTCCGCTTTCTTTTTTCCAGGTCAGCCTGGAGACGATCGGACAGCGAGGTTGGCAGAGATGACGGGGCCTCAATCGGATCCGCAAGAGACGCGACCACCTCATCGCCGGGGGCCTCATGTGCGCTCGCTCGCGCCGTCCTGGTTGACGGCGGCGGCGTCGAATTCCCCCGGGTTTCCGAGGGCGCACCCGCAGCGCCCTGCGGATTCTTTCGCTCAGCCGGGGCGCGTCCAGTTCGCAGAGCGCTTTCCAGTTCGGCGATGCGGGCGACCAGATCACCGAGCGACGCCAGCTGTCGCATCTCCATCAATTTCACCAGCGCGACTTCAACCTGGTAACGCGGATTCGCAGCCTCTTTCAAAACACTTTCAGTTTCAGCCAGAGAATGAAAAAAGCGCACCAGATCTGATTCTGAAAACAGCGATGCCTGCTCTTTTAGCGCAGACGTTGGTACCGAAGAAGAGTCCAGCAGTTTGGGGTCGCCGGAGACTTTTACTACCAGCAGATCCCGCAGGTGGCCGAGCACGTCGCGACAAAAATTCCGCAGATCATGACCGCGCATCACCAGATCATCGACGATAGCCAGAGCTTCTGCCGGTTTGTTTTCGGCGATGCCCTTCATGACGCGCGCCAGCACCTCCGCACCGGCGATGCCCAGAGCTTTCTCGATGTCTTCGGTCGTGATCTTCTCGCCGGCGAAACTAATCACCTGATCAAAAGCCGATTGCGCATCTCGCATTGAGCCATCACCCGCGCGCGCAATTTCGCGAATCGCTTCGTCAGAAATTGAAATCTTTTCGGCCCTGGCAATAAGCTTTAACCGTTCAGCGATCTTTGCGGCGGCAATCGTGCGGAACTCAAAGAGCTGGCAACGCGAAGTGATGGTCTCGGGGACTTTATGCTCATCCGTGGTCGCCATGATGAAGACCACGCGGTCGGGTGGCTCTTCGATCGTTTTGAGCAAGGCGTTGAACGAATGCGCCGACAGCATGTGCACTTCGTCGATGATGAACACTTTGTAACGGTCACGCGCCGGCGCGATATTAATGCCGGCGATGATCACGTCCCGCACGTTATCGACCTGCGTATGCGAAGCCGCGTCGATCTCCAGCACATCCATCGATCGACCTTCGGCGATCTCACGACAGGATGAACAGGCTTTATCGTCTATCGGAGCACATGGCGTAGGCGTGGGCTTCTCCGACTTGTGACAATTGAGCGCGCGCGCCACCAGCCGCGCGGTCGTGGTTTTGCCGACGCCGCGGGCCCCGGAGAAAAGATAGGCATGATGCAGGCGATCATGCGCGATCGCATTTTGCAGCGTGCGCGTCAGGACTTCCTGGCCCGTTACATCTTCGAATTTTTGGGGGCGCCACTTGCGGGCGATTACTTGATAGGACATTTATTAGGTTGTCTTAACTGCTTCTATGAGTATTTCTTCAAGAGCTTCCAAAGGATGATGACGCTGCCATCGTCGTCCTGACGCACGACGCGAAACGCCACCAGGACGTCATAGCGGCCGTAAACTATCGACCGCAGAAGATAAGTCGCATTTACGAACAATGGCAAACGGCTCTGATACAGCTCGCCATTAATCACCACGCCTCGTTGTAATTGATAGTACGCCGCACGCGCTTGTGCTTCGGTCTTCGCGGCCCGGTAGTTCACCAGCACCGAAGTGCGCGGATCGTTTAGCGTTACCTCTGCGAGCGGCACATCCCCGAGATTCTGCAGCACCCCGTAATCACCCCCGGCGAAACCAACTGCCAGCGTACCTCGCTCCAGTTGAATGTCAGAACCGTAGCCATAAGCGTGAGTCAGACGAGCGAACGAGTAATAAGCTCCGCCACCGCGGATCTTTATTACGTCCCTCACATGATACGTCTCACTGTCATAGTACTCGCGGGGCAACAGACGCAGGAGCCCAGTACGGTTGTCGCGGAGAAAATCACGGAACGCGTCGCGGTCCTCCGCAGCCGCGGCGAGCGGCCCTTTGGACAACACCCGCGGCTCGCGATGGGCGGCCGGTCCATCAGTCCCCAGAGCCTGACGCCCAAATCTGTCATTCGGATCGCCCGGAAAGGTAAATCCTGGGCGGGAAGGGACGGGGTTGTCGGGTATTTGCGCGCGTACTCCACTGCCGGCCACGCTCAGCGCCAACAGGCCAACTGCTCCTAACATCGGGGTCTTCATCAAACCTCTCACACCCTGCTGCGGGAGCCCGCCCACGGCAGTGATACAAAAGTTGTTACCAGCAGCACTCGCACTCTAGTTTCCCAGGCTCTAACAAATCTAGTTGCGCGCCAGCTCCGGCTTCGGGAATTTCTTCAAGAGTTTCCAGGCGATGATCAAACTGCCGTCTGTGTCCTGACGTACGACCTTGAGCGCTACCAGCAGGTCTGAATTGCGATAGGAGATGGATCGCAGCACGTAGCTCATCCCAACTTCTGCTTTGACTCTCTCGCCATACGTGACTCCGTCGATCACTTCGCCCGTGCCAAAACGCCGCTGCTCGACCCTGGCCTGTGGCTCGTTTGCAGCAGCTTTATAGGCTGAGAGAAAAAGCGCGCCGGGATGCTCGACCGAGATTTCGTCAAGTGGAACCGGTCCCACCTTTAAGATTATCCCATAGTCTGCACCCGCAAATCCGACAGAAAGATAACCTTGCTGTAGCTCAATGTCGGAACCATAGCCGTAAGCGTGCGTGAGACGCTCGAATGAGTAGTATGCACCTCCACCTCGGATTGTCAGCGTCTCTTTGTTGGGAGTCTCACCATACTTTTCACGAGGCAAGAGGCGAATCAAGCCGGTGTTTTCCTGGTTCAAAAGTTCAGCGAACGCCGTTTGATCTTCGGCGGAAGGAGCCAGTAATTTGTGCTCGAGCACGGACAGCTCTGCACGCTTGGTCTCAATCTGCTGCAACAGATCTTCGCGAGATTCAGACTGAGCCAGAACATTGATTGAGCAGGCGACTAAGATGAAGACTGTCGCCGTAAAGAAGCTCTTCATGGGTTTCTCCTTTCAATGAGCTGAGATGGTTCACGAGGGAGAGGGACGCCTGGAAAAACTCTGGTCAGACTCCGGACTTACCCGCAACACACGCGAACCTGGCTACCGTTGCTCCGTTCCCGGCCTGGCGGGGTTCACCGATCCTGCGTTGTGCGGAGCCCGAAGTCTGATTGCCTAATTAAAGCACTGACGATGAAAGTTTGCCAATCCGATGAACCTCGATAGTCGTCCTGCAGACATAACGTCAGGCGCGTCTCCCACTGCCGCTAACTGAAGGAGTGAATACGATCCACGAAAACTCACGAAAAATCACGAAGAAGGAGAAGGTTCGGGTCTTTTCGTGTGGATTCGTGGATCGTAGCTCTCCCGAGCTGAAGGGCGAGATACGAGATCACCTCTTCCAGCGCGCGATCAAACCGCAGTCTTCCGATGAGCAAACATGCGGAGCAGCCCGTTAATGGCCAGGTGCAACAGGAGATAGACCACGATCGCGATTATGAGCGGAACCATCAGTGTGTGCCCACTATCGGTGCTGGGACTAGAGACGATGCCGCGAAATGGGCGATAGAAAGGATCGGTGACTGCGACTATGAACCTTACAAAACCGGCGCTGCTGCGGGCGGCCAGCAAGGCGAGCAGAAACCGCAATCCCAACAATCCATAGATCACAAAGAAGATGTAATCGACAACCTGCGAAACTCGCGCGACGCCGCGGGCCCGCTTCACTTCGCGATCAGTTTCGACGACTTCGTCGACAGCCTGAGCGCGAAACTCGCCGGCCAACGCGCCGATGCGCTCTTTCTCACCTCGCGGTGTTTGAGCTGCCTGCTCAGCCATTTCCGCCTGCACTTCACCCTCGGCCTGCGCCTTGGCCACTTCGTGCTGGCCGGCGCGGCGCGCCTCTTCCAGAGCTAATTTATCGTCATTCATAATCCCCCCTTAAGTGGGTCGTTAGTTAGTTAGTTAGGGGGAAGGAAAAACTGACCTGATATCAGGTGCCGTTCACCATCGCGCGCATGCGGCGGACGTTGGCGCCGGGAAATTTTCCCGCGGCCTTGACCTTGGCCAGCATACTATTGGCTTCGGCCAGAGTCATGCCCGCATAAACCGCCATGAATTGAGCTTTGGCGCTGGTGTTCGAGTAAGACACGCGGCCAGGCTCAGCGCATCGAGAGGTGAAGACTTTGTTATTCGGGAACAGGACCTGCGCCGCCAGGCGATCGGGTTCAGGAATGTAATTATCGCAATTGTCTGCAGGGGATGGAACACTCTTGAGGATCACCGCATAGAACAGATCAGTGTCATAAATTACCGCATTCCGCGGCATACGAAATGGAAGATCATATGCCTCAAAGGTGAACGCAGAGGCGCAAGTCACGTTGGGATTACCGCAAACGGCGGGGTGCTTCGCTGGTTTGCGACGTGTTTGGGCCGTAGAGTCAAAGTGCGAAACGACTGGACTCACGGCGAATGTCAGGGCAAAGATGAAGATGCTTCGCACTAAGTTCGTTTTCAGCATAGCGAGTCCCGAAGATTGCCAATTGCCAATTGTCCGGATCAATCTTCCGGCCTGCCGCAGAATCAATCGGCAATCATCAATCGGCAATCGGCAATGTCATGGCGGAAAGGGTGGGATTCGAACCCACGGTGCGGTTCCCCGCACACAGCATTTCCAGTGCTGCCAGTTAAACCACTCCTGCACCTTTCCGATATTGCCGATTTCCGATTGCCAATTGCCGATTGGTTATTAGTTGTCGGGCAATGCTTCGCAAGTGACAATCGGCAATCATCAATTGGCAATCGGCAATGTCATGGCGGAGAGGGTGGGATTCGAACCCACGGTGGGCGTAAACCCACTCCGGTTTTCGAGACCGGTGCACTAATCCACTATGCGACCTCTCCGCAAATCAGAAGTCAGATGTCAGCTGATCAGTTACTCACGACGTCCGACTTCTGACTTCTGATCTCTGACGTCTGTCTTTAAAAAATTCCTGCATCAACTCGCGGCACTCCGGCTCAAGCACGCCGCTGATTACTTTAACCCGGTGATTCAGCTGGTTCGAGTTGCAGATCTGAAAATGAGTATCGACCGCGCCCGCGCGCTCATCCGCAGCCCCGTAAACCAGCAAAGGAACTCGCGCTTGAATCAAAGCGCCGGCGCACATGGCGCAAGGCTCGATCGTGGAATAGACGGTCACGCCCGCGAGCCGGTAATTGCCGATCTTGCCGGCCGCCTCCCTAACCGCCAGGAGCTCTGCGTGCGCCGTCGGATCGCAATCGGTGCGCGTGCGATTGGCGGCTACCGCGACGATTTCACCGTTTATGACGACACAGGCGCCAATCGGCACTTCGTGCCGCGACTCAGCCTCACGCGCGGCGCGTAAAGCCTCACGCATCCATCGCTCGTGATCTTCGATTCGCGCGGCTGCACTCTCAGACAACATTTCCTTCAAACAGCGAAACTGCAACTATAGGTTTCGAAAAAATGGGTGTCAAGCAAGGCCTTCGAGCGTTTGATTCCGGGCAAAATGTGTCAGGATGAGAGGTGAAGTTGGCCGTAATGACATCCAATTCCGTGATATTATCTCAAGAAGGATCCACGAGCTCTCCACCTCGTACCAGGGCCGGTCATGGCAATTAGAAACGAACCCACGCACCGAATCTCAGATACTGCGCGAACCGATAGCATTCACGATTCTCGCATCACGACCCGGGTGCCGCTTCGCTCTGGCGGGTCGAGCGCGAGTGCGTCGTCCATTGCCGGTGACCGCAGCACCGGAAAGCTGCGCCCGGTGTCGCCGTCGATCCATGAGACCGTAGTGCCGGATCGGAAATCAACCTCGGCCGGTGACGTGCTGCGAAAACTGTCGCCGGCGGAATTCAACACGGCTATTTCGCACTTTTACCGGGGCGAAGTCCAGCGATCAAATACGTGGCGCACGCGTCTCGACAACACCACCTACTGGGCCGTGCTGACGGTGGCCGGCGCTCTCTCTTTCGCATTCAGCTCGCCGAATAATCCGCATTTTCTGATTCCGATTATTTCAATTCTGGTGGCGATCTTTTTGCTGATGGAAGCGAGGCGTTACCGCTACTACGAAATCTGGGCCAGTCGCGTGCGCGTGATCGAGACCGGCTATCTCGCGCAGATGCTCGCGCCGGATGGCGTGCCGCGAGATCGCGAGTGGGCGTCGCACCTGGCTTCAGATCTCCTGACGCCCAATTTTACGATCAGCGTGTGGGAGGCAATTGGACGCCGGCTGCGTCGGAACTACATTTGGTTGTTTGCGCTGCTGGCGTTGAGCTGGAACCTGAAGGTCTATCTGCATCCATCGCCGGCGGTAAACCTTGACGAATTCATTTCCAGAGCAACTGTAGGTCTCGTGCCGGGTTCGATCGTAATCATAGTTGGATTTATTTTTAATTTCACATTGTTCATTTTTGCGATCACGACGATTCGTCTGCGCGAGGCAACCGGAGAAGTACTGCCGCGCCACCAGTTCAATCTGCATCCATTACAACGAGTGTCGCGCTTTGCGCGCGCCGCCTCGTCAGTTCCGCGGGCGACGGTTCGCCGGGCCCGGCGCGCGCGACACCGCCTGCGCAGCACCGGCGATCTAAAGAGGATCGACTTGAGCCAGGCGCCGGATCGAAAGATTCATAGTTCTGAGGCTCCGGATCGTCGCGTCCATATTTCTGAGACACCGGATCGCATTCTGAAGTAAGGCCAGTACCAGCGTCGGGCGTAGTAACTATTTGCGTTGCGATGCGCGAGCTGCAAGCCGTAAACCGAAAAACTGCTTTTTCGGCTTACCGCTTACCGCTCCCAGCTGATCACGTATGCTTAAACTTGACGGCCAAAGACTGTCTCTGGCTCAGATTGCCGCGGTGGCCTTCGCGAAAGAAACCGTTGCCTTATCAGATTCCGCGCGCCAGCGCGTGGAAGAATCGCGTCGTATAGTCGAAGCGATTGTCGCCGAGGGACGTACGGTTTACGGCGTCAATACAGGCTTTGGCCGGTTGTCTGACGTCAGGATCGACGCGTCGGAGTTGCGCGACCTGCAATTGAATCTGGTGCGCAGCCACGCCTGTGGACTGGGGCAACCGCTTTCGATCGAAGAGGCCCGCGCGATGCTGTTGTTGCGCGCCAATGTTCTGGCTCTCGGCTATAGCGGCTGCCGGATCGCAGTAATTGAAAAATTAATCGAGCTGCTGGAACGCGGCGTGACGCCGGTTATTCCTGAAAAGGGATCCGTTGGAGCCAGCGGCGATCTAGCGCCCCTGGCCCACCTGGCGCAAACAGCCATTGGCGAGGGCGAAGCATTCTTTAAAGGGGAAAGAATCCGCAGCATTGAAGCATTACGACAGGCGCAAATCGAGCCGTTGCAGCTCGAAGCCAAGGAGGGCATTGCGCTGCTCAACGGCACACAGGCGATGGCGGCGGTGGGCGGGCTGGCGCTCTATCGCGCGGAACGAGTTGCTCGGGTCGCGGACATCGCCGGCGCGATGACCCTCGAAGCGTTGAAAGGAACTCCGGTGGCTTTCGATGAACGCATTCACGCGGCGCGACCACACCGGGGACAGAATCAGGTGGCAGCACACTTGCGCGACCTTTTGCGCGACAGCCAAATTCGGCAGTCACACGTGGAAAACGATCCGCGCGTGCAGGATGCCTACTCGTTGCGCTGCATTCCACAGGTGCATGGCGCCGTGCGTGACGCCCTCACCCATGGGCGCGAGATTGTCGAGATTGAAACCGGCAGCGCGACTGACAATCCGCTCGTCTTTGCTGATAACGGAGAAGTTCTTTCCGGCGGAAATTTCCACGGCGCGCCGCTCGCGCTCGCGTTTGACTATACGGCCATTGCTATGACTGATTTGATCAGCATCACTGAACGCCGGATCGATCGGCTGGTCAATCCGGACGCGAATGAAGATTTGCCGCCGTTCCTGACGTCGCACCCGGGTTCGGCCTCCGGCTTTATGATGTTGCAGATCGTGGCCGCTTCACTGCTCAACGAAGCAAAAGTCCTGGCCCACCCGGCGAGTGTCGACAACGTGCCGACAGATGGCGGCAAGGAAGATCACGTGTCGATGGGGATGACCGGCGCGAGTAAGCTGCGCTCGATTGTCGACCTATCAGAGCTGATCACCGCAATCGAATTGATCGCTGCGGCTGAAGGCCTGGAGTATCGCGCGCCGCTTCAGCCGGGTCGCGGCGTGAGCACGGCCCGCGAACTTGTGCGCAAACGGGTACCCAGACTCACCGCCGATCGCTCAATGTCCGGAGAGATCGAGTCACTGCGGAAAGCGATTCAGGCGGGCGAGTTTGATGCTCTCTAAGTAAAGGGAAGCCCCGGCGCACGTCAAACAACCGATTTGATAATTCCTGTGAATAAAGCCCGGTGCAGTTTGATTTGGCGAAATGCCTCGACGCGTAGCGTCGACGTGACTCTAGCCCGGCTCTCTTAGAGAATGTGTCAAAACTCGAATTTGACGTCTGATCTGCACGTTGCTCCGTTTCGTGATGGTTCGTGTGATTTCGTGGATCGTTCTTTTTGGCGGCGTAACGGACGATCCACGAAATCACACGAACTAACACGAAGAAAAACATGAGGAGGAATTCGAGTTTTGACACGGGCTCTTTTAGAGCGGGGAAATCGTCAACAGAATTGGGAAGACCTGCGGAGGGAGGACCCGGCGTTAAAACGCCGGGCTACAGTCATGCCGACCGACGCAAACGCGTCGAAAGCGGTTGCGCAATCCAAGCTGAACCAGTGCCATCAAATCCATGACTGGGACCTTCTTATCCGGTTGCCGGTAATCCACGTCTTTTTCAGCTTCAATCGGGTCGACGAAACCAGTGGAACTGAATTGAAAAACCTATCGCGATAGTGCGCCGCGAATCACGGTCAACGAATAGGGCGGTAAAGTAACGTCAGAGAAGGATTGGATCACTTTATGCTCTGGATCTTCCGCGCGAACGGGATAGGGGTTGTTCGTTGGTCCACCGAGCAGGTACTGCGCTTCTGAGTACTGATATAAATCGATTGGCGGTTTTATGATCGAGCTGCCCTTGAGGGGATCGTTTCGCAAAACCAACTGCACATCGAATGAGCGCTTGGGATCTTTGTTAATCAGTAGCAGCGACCAGGGGCCGTCGGGCCGGTGCACTGCATAGGCGGTAATTAATTCATTTCCATTCGCGTCTCTTACGTCGGAAGTGGCGCGGTACATTTCGTGAACCTGGGCGCCGGGTTGCAACCACTCGCGCGTTACCAGGCGCGCGCCAAAGTAAGTCGCGAATCGGTGCTTGATCTTTCCTTCCTCATCCATTGAAAACAGCATGTTGTTGCCCATCGTGCAATCTTTTTCTCCGAGCACCATGTCAGGCGTGTAGCCAAAGAGAAAAGCCTGCTCGCCGCCAAGTGTTAGAAACTTGCCAATGATGTCCGCATTCAGCAGTGCGCCTTCGATGCTTATTTCCGTGCGCGCGCCAAACGCCGAATAGCCATACTCGGAAATGATCCAGGGCAGTTTTCGCGAGACGCCGTGCCGCTCCATCTCTCGCAACGCGCCTTCGAGCATGCGCGGTGCGCGGGCCAGTTGTGGGGCGGCCGGCTCGCAGACCTCATCGAACGGGTACCATTCGAACGAGAAGAAGGAATATTCGCCGGCGCGTCCGCGGCGATTGAGGTAGGCGAGAAAGTGCCGCATCCATTCGCTGTTATCGGTTCGGTACAAGCGGCCCGAAAGGTCAGGCAGGACCTCCTGGAAACTGGGCCCGCCGAGTTGCAGTTGCGGATCGACGCGATGAATCGCCTCGGCAAATTGAAGGTACAGCGAGCCGAAATCCTCCGGCGTGACGTATTGGCCGTCCGGTTCTTCGCCCAACTCTACCCGATCGAATTTGTAGCCACGCCGGCGAAGGTACTGGATCTCATTGGCAGCGTTTTCAGGCGTGTCGAACAGCAGTCCCGTCGGGAGGAGCATCGGCAGGTTGTTGGTCAGACCCGTTTGATATATACGATCAAGCCCCACCTGCTCGATGGTATCGTCCAGATCCGAGGCGCGGTGCCACGGGTCGGTTGATGAGACGTGGATGATTGTCTGGTCATCGCGCTTCGTTCCGTGTTGTATTTCATCGTGAAAGGTGCCCCTTTCATCAATCGCCCCGGCATACAACTCTCGAACGGCGAACCCGACGCGATCGCGGACATCGTTCGATGAGACACTGCTGGTGCCTGAAGAATCAGTCAGGAGGATGCGGACCCAACGGGTTTTGATCGTCGCGACTGAAAGTTGCACGCCCGCGTCCAGCGGCCTGCCGGCGTTTGCCCGCGTCGTGAATTCGCTGTGGGGAAAGTCGGTCCAGGTTCCGGGTGGATTCAAAGCGATGTCGCTGACATCGTCGAAATTGCCGTACTGGACGCGGTAACTCTTCGCAAATGGCTCGCCCCATACAATGCGGAGGAAGTTAATGGGTATAGCTTTAGTAAACTCAATCACCACCCATTGCGGGTGGAGCGAGTTCTCTTCGCCGGTGAAGTGGCTGCCCAAATAGGGATTACTTTTCCAGAAGGTTTGTGTGTCTCCATCATCAATGCGGGAATAGCCATTGTTCTCTGCCTGGTCGATGGTATTGCCGCGACGGGGCAGACGATAGCCATACGAGAGCGAGATTGGCGCGCCGGGTTTACCGTCAGAGATCCAATATCCGGCGCGCCGCTGCTGATCGCTCCACGAACCTTTTGGGTTCCAGTGCCAGACGTCGCCGCCCAGCTCAGTCCGCAAACGATAAGTCAGGGACTTAAAGTCGGCTGACAACATTTCGTTGACGTTTTCCGGCTTGAGTTGCAGATCGTTTGTACCTTTATCATGTCCGTCGATGCCGGCGCCCAAAGCGTGTGACGGAGCGAAACGATTGACAGGATGCGATGTGTCGATAGTGATTGTGGCGGTGGGACGACGTTGGGCGAAGGTTACCGAAACAAGGCAATAGATTAGGAGTGCGGCGGCAATCTCGATTGATCGGGAACGACGCGGCTTTGGATTGGTGTCGGTGAGCAAACTGAGAAATCCAAAGCGCCGTCGCAGCCGGCGCCCTCCAAAATCGGACAGCATCTAGCGGCGTTGGAATTCGGGCGAACCAATGAGCAGCGTCGCCAGTTCAGAAATAAAGGCCGGCGCCGTCCTGGCATCAAAGGCGGCCGGGACATTTGGCGGCGCGGTACTGGAAGCTACTGTCGCCGTCGATTCAATGGTCTTTGCCAGGGCCGAGCGCGTGCCCTCAGACACATCTCCCCACAACGTCAAGCTAATCATTTTGCTCGCTACAGTTGCGCGATTGTTTTGGTCCACCCCGTCCAACAGCTGCTCGAACTTGACAGTGGTGCCTTTCAACCGATTCGTTGTGAGCGCGGCGGCAAAATTCAGCCGGGCGATCATCGCGCCGCTCGAAAGCCATTGCTCGGCACGATCCGAATAGCCGTCCGGAGTGATGCGGCCGAAGAGCGGTTGGCCCATGCGGCCGATAAAATCGAGCACCGGCCGATCGCCGTCGGTTTCGGCTGAGGTGGCGCGCATCGCCGCGGCTACATACTCGAAAGGCGAGCGCACCTTGGCGCGATAAGCTGCCGTTGAAAAGAACTCAGGCGAGGTGATGATTGCGCGCAATGTTTCGCGGATCGATCCGTCGGTTTTCAAAAAGATTGCCGCGGCGCGATCGATCACCGATGGCGGCGGATCGTCGCTGATGAAGCGGCGCGCCAGCTTGGTCGCGATGAAGCGGGCAGTTGACGGATGGGTGGCCAGAATATCCAGCACGCGTTCGCCGTCGGCGATGCCGCCGCCGGCCAGAATCTTATGGCCCAGGACAACTTTCTCGCCGTCATCGTGCAGACCCGGACGATAGAGAAACAAACCCTCGGCGTTAGGCTTTTCGATGGTCCATCCCGAAAAGCAACGCGCGACTTCCTGCACGTCTTTCTGCGTGTAGCCGCCATCAACCCCCAGCGTGTGCAGTTCCATTATTTCGCGCGCGTAGTTCTCGTTCAGACCGCCATCAACGCCGGCTGGTTTTCCATCTTTTGCCGGATAAGGTCGCGGCACGCTCGAGCGCCAGTTGTCGAGATAGAAGAGCATGGCCGGCGAGTGAGCGGTGGCGCCCAGCAGATCGCGGAAGCGACCAAGCGCGAACGGCCGAATTGTTTCGCGATCGAAACTGGTTAGCAGATAACGATCGTCATCTTTGTTGGCGAAGATACTGAAGTGGTTCTCCCAGAAATCCACCATCAATTCGTAAAGCTGCCGGTCGCTGTAAACGGCGCGCAAGAGTTTGCTGCGTTGCAGGTCGGTCACGACCATCTGTGGGTTCTTTGGCGTCGGCGTCGGTTTTGGTGGCGCGTTCTGGGCAGCCGTTTGGACCACGGGCACCTTGAGTGCATCTTCCAGCCGGGCACTCATCGCATTCGGCATTGCCGGCAGGGTCGGATTGGTTGAAAGTTGGGGTGTTTGGTTTAGCGAGTTCGCGGCAGTCTTCGCATCAGGCGCCTTCATCTCTTCGGGTTTTGCCGGCGCCGGCGAGGGAGAGACGGCCGGTTTTGGTGGTGTGTACTGCTCGATAATGACCGGTGTGGCCATGTTGAGAGTGGGTAATCTTCGCAGTTTGGCTATTACCGCGGTGTTGTCTATCGAATCTGGGTCGAGCTGCTGAGTGATGAAAGCGTCAACGCCCATCGCCTTTACTTTTTCAAAGTCACCTGGTCGAGCGCCAAAAGTAAGTCGCGAGAGCACGTGCGCCACGCGCTGATCGGCGGTCATCGATGACGACTTCTTTGACGGCCGCTGGGCCCCGAGCGAAGCGAACGAGGCTTGGACAACCAAGATGCCCGCCAGCACCGGCGCTATCGGGGGCCTTAATCGTCCAAACCGCCGACTGTGCAAAATAGATTCTGATCGCATCGCGCGTGACTCCTTCGATTGATGACAAACATTCTAACGCTTTACACATCGCGCGCAAAAAACTGGGAGGCTTGACAAAATTATTCGTGTTATTTCGTGTGAATTCGTGGCTCGTGGTTTAGGTGTGGGCCGGAACGATCCACGAATTCACACGAAGCCACACGAATTGTTTGCCGATGCCGCTAACGCCCGAACACTTCTCGGCGATTGGCTTTTCTGTTATTAATCTTAACCGCTTATGGCTGCTTCACGATCCATTCGCGCGCCGCGGGGCACGGCCCTCAATTGCAAGGGCTGGCATCAGGAAGCCGCGTTGCGCTGCCTGATGAACAACCTCGATTCAGAAGTCGCCGAGAAACCGGAAGAGTTGATCGTCTACGGCGGCGCCGGCAAAGCCGCCCGCAATTGGCCGTCCTTTGAAGCGATCGTTCGCGCGCTCAAAGATTTGGAGAATGACGAGACGTTGTTGATTCAATCAGGCAAGCCGGTCGGTATCTTTCGCACGCACGAATATGCGCCCCGAGTGCTCATCGCCAATTCAAACCTGGTCGGAGCGTGGGCCAACTGGGACCACTTTCACGAACTGGAACGCAAAGGCCTCATGATGTACGGCCAGATGACCGCAGGCAGCTGGATTTATATCGGCACGCAGGGAATCGTGCAGGGGACCTTCGAAACCTTCGCCTCGATGGCGGACAAGCATTTCGGCGGCGATTTGCGCGGCAAGCTCCTTTTGTCAGGTGGTCTGGGCGGCATGGGTGGCGCCCAGCCTTTGGCGGCGACTTTGAACGGGGCCGCCTTTCTCGGGATCGAAGTCGATCCGGAACGCATCGAGCGGCGGGTGCGCACCGGCTATTGCGATCGCCTGGCCCAGACGCTGGATGAAGCGCTCGACATTTGCGAAGACGCGCGCGAGCAGCAGCGCGCGGTTTCAGTTGGCCTGGTGGGGAATTGTGCTGAGCTATTGCCCGAGGTTGTGAAACGTGGAGTGAAGGTCGACGCCGTTACTGATCAAACGAGCGCCCACGATCCACTGAATGGTTACCTGCCGGCGGGTCTATCACTGGAAGGCGCAGTTGAATTGCGGCGCATCGATCCAGCCGGTTACGTCGAGCGTTCGCTGGAATCGATGGCACGTCACGTCGAAGCGATGCTCGCCTTGAAACGCCATGGCGCCGTCGCGTTCGATTACGGCAATAACATTCGTAAGATGGCCTTTGATGCCGGCTGCAAAGACGCCTTCGAAATCCCGGGTTTCGTGCCCGAATACATACGCCCGCTTTTTTGCGAAGGCAAGGGGCCGTTCCGTTGGGTCGCACTTTCAGGCGAAGCGGACGACATTCGCCGGACCGATGATCTGGCGCTGGAACTTTTTCCTGACGATCGGACTTTGAATCGTTGGCTACGGCTCGCGCGCGACCGGGTCAAATTTCAGGGGCTGCCGGCGCGCATCTGCTGGCTGGGATACGGTGAACGCGCCGAGATGGGTGAAGCAATTAATGAACTCGTGCGGCGCGGAGATTTGCAAGCACCGATCGCGATTGGCCGCGATCATCTCGACACCGGCTCGGTGGCTTCACCTTTTCGCGAAACCGAAGGGATGAAAGATGGCTCGGACGCCGTGGCCGACTGGCCAATTCTTAACGCGCTGCTGAACACGGCGAGCGGCGCCAGCTGGGTCTCGTTTCATCAGGGCGGCGGCGTCGGTATTGGCTATTCACTGCACGCCGGCCAGGTCTCAGTAGCAGACGGCACGGACGAAGCCGCGAAACGTCTGAATCGCGTGCTGACTAACGATCCGGGATTAGGTGTTGCGCGGCATGTTGATGCAGGTTACGACGAGGCGATTGAGACCGCGCGCGAGAAAGGTGTAAAGATTCCGATGCTTGTCGGAAATAATTGATGTCGGCTTCGAAGATCCTTCGTGTGTTTTCGTGGTGATTTGCCGTGGCCCAACCCGGTGGAGCAATTGAAACCACGAAGTCACACGGACAAACGAACCTCATTTCGTGTGATTTCGTGGTCATTTGCCGTGTGCCACCCAGGCGGAGGAATTGAAACCACGAAATTACACGAACAAAGAAACCTCATTGGATTCGCGCGCAAGGAAACTCATGTACACACTCAAGGTCCGCTCTCATCAACGCGAAGAACTCGTCGAATTTACTGACGAAGTGCAGCGACAACTAAGCGACTCAGGAGCCAAAGAAGGAGTCGTCACACTTTATGTGCAGCACACCACTGCCGGACTGACGGTAAACGAGAATGCTGACCCCGATGTCCCACGTGACATGCTGCACGCTCTGCGCACTTTGATTCCTCAGCACGGCATGGGCTTTCGCCATGGTGAAGAGAATTCAGATGCGCACATCAAAGCGAGTCTGGTTGGGCCAACTGTCTCGATCCCTTTTGCGGATGGAAAGCTATTGCTGGGACGCTGGCAGGGAATCTTTCTGTGCGAGTTTGACGGCGGACGAGAACGCAAAGTAGTGATGATGATTCGGTGAGGTGGCTCAGGACCTACATAACAGGACCTACATAAATTGGCCAAATTTGAAAGTCTCACTACGCCGAGCCGTCTTTGTTTGCGCTTCAGTCCTTTGGTGCTGGCGTAAATCTGTGTTGGCGACAAGCATGTTTGCCGGTCCCGTAGGGACCGGATGTTTATAGGCACCCTGTGTCTTTCGTGGAATTCAAGCTCCCTATGAGTAGCAAAATGGTCATTCCAACTTCTATGAACACGGCTAAGTCCTGCGCAGGCTATCACTGATCACACGTTGTGTGCAGTATTTAGTTATGCAACGATCCGAAGATTGATTAGATCCTGATTTGCGCACGCCAGTCGTTCGACGCAAATATCTCCGTTTATTGCGTTCAAATTCCGGAACCGCAACTTGAACTTCGCTGTCTGAACAGCTGAGCATCACAAATAAGGGAGGTAGATCGATGAGAATCTCAGGAAGAACTATGCTGTCAGTCGCCGCTTGTGTGGCGATGTTGGTAGCCGCCGGTTGTGCGAAGAAGGCGAACCGAACCACAAAAGTGACTGTAGCGGGTGAGGCGACCTCGAGAGTCGAGCCCGACACGGCCATCGTCAGCATTTCAGTAGTGACGCAAAGTGCGCAGGCGCTATCCGCGCAACAGGAGAATGCGCGCAAGAGTCAGGCGGTCTCAGACGTCGTGAAAGCTACGGCAGGATCGGCCGAGATTAAGACTAGCGACTACACACTTCAGCCACAATACGACAATCGCGACAATCGTTTGCCGAAGATTATCGGATATAACGCGCGCAACAGCATCATCGTCACCATGACGGATTTGAAAAACGTGGGCGCAGTGATTGACGCCGCTTCGCGCGCCGGAGCCAATAGCATCGACGGGATTTCGTTCGTGCTGAAGCAGACCAGCCCGGCTCGCGGCCAGGCGCTGGCAGACGCGACGCAACAAGCCATGAATAAGGCCAACTCGATCGCTCAAGCCCTGGGCGGGCACGTGCTGCGGGTGGTGGAAGAGAACGAAGGTTCAACCGTCGGCGGCGAGGGGTTCAATCAGTATCTCGGGGAGGCAGGGAGTGTTGACGCAACCACTAACGGCAGAATACCGGTTGCGGCCGGGACCTTGAGCATCAAGTCCAATGTGCAACTGATCGTCGAGATTGAAGGTTAGCGTCAGATGCGTTCTTTAGAGAAAGACCCCGGCGCAAACCGAGCCGAGGTCTCCATAGCACCCTTGGGTTGAGTAGTTATTTGTTTTCGTCGTCAGACTCTGCCAGCAACTCGGCCCGCTGGTCGTCAGAGTAGGCCAGTTTCCCGGCATTTCCACTGCGGCGAAAGCTGGCGACATTGGCTGCGGTGGCCGCGAAGGCCGCCTGCATTCGTCGCGGAGCATAGTTGGCTGCGTTGGCCATCGCGATCCCGACTGATCCCGCTTCATCAAAGGCGTCCTGGTTCGCCCCCAGATAGACGAATTGCCAGCTGTACTTGCCGGACTGGTGATCAATCTTTTCTTTGACGCTTGCCTTGGTGTGGTGCCGGCTGGAATTCTCCTGCCCGTCGGTGATTACCACAAACACTACCTTGTCGGGCCGCATAGCTTCGGGGATGGCCGCGAGGGCCCGTCCCGTGCTGTCGATGGTGTGTCCCAGAGCATCGAGCAGAGGGGTCCCGCCCCGAGGTTGAAAAGTTTGCTGGTTCAGGTCGGGAACCTCGAGAATAGGTTTTGATTCATGAATCACATCGGTGCTTTCAGTGTCGAACTGTACCAGAGTCAGCGTAGCGTTATCGCCGGCTGCTTTTTGCTTTTCGAGAAAGCAATTGAATCCTTTGATGGTTTCGTCTTTGATGTCTCCCATCGATCCGGACCGATCAAGCAGGACAGCGATATGAGTTGCGTCTTTCACTTCTTTTTCTTCTCCTTGTCTTCCACCGCCGGGTGGTAGCTGGTGACCGCGCGCAGGTTGTAACGGGCAAGTATCTTGTTGCCCGCCGCCCGGCGCCCTCTCAGCACATCGCTTAGATACGTCTCAGAGACTTCCAGCCTGGCCGCCAGCGCCTTTTGCGAGCCTTCAGCCTCGACGTCATCGCGAATGAGACTCAGGAACTGTTCCTGGGTCAATTGCTTCATACGCGGATCAGCGTATCAGACAAAGCCGGAAAAGACCAGCGGCGAGGCGCTTTACCGCAAAAACTGCACCGACGATGTTCGCGTCTTTTGATTTCATTCACACCTGGCTTCAGCCAGGTGGCACCAACGCGATTTAAAACAGGAAACCGTTTAAACGGTTTCCGAATATTTCCGCACACTTCTCTCGCCCGGCTAAAGCCCCGCGTGAATAAGAGAGATAACGTACTCTTGAGGCGAAGCCGGTGCGGGGCATCCCAGCGTCTGCGTATCTACTCGGCGGGGGGGAAGAATTTAACGAAGCGCTCCACGTCAGCACGTGTCTGTTCCATGCGGCGCCGGCTCTCGAGATAGGCCTGCCATTGCGGCGTTAGCGTGAGCGCTTTGGCTGTCTCCTGATCTAGCGCTTGCGCCATGAGCGCAATCAGATCGCTGACCACGCGGGTGTGATCGAGTAACGATTCGATAATCGAGTGGGCTAGTTCACCCTGCTCAAGTTCCGGCAACTCGGTCGCTCCAGCCGCCTTAGTTTCATCCTGGGTCATTTGTGATCTTGTGAAACTTCGTTTCCAAACTCATCGAATGAAGGGCAGCGTGGTGATGGCGCCCGTGACGTCCGCCAGTGTGATCGTCGTGCCCGCCCCCAGGTAGTCGTATTTCACGTAAGCCAGCGCTATCGTGCGCGCCAGACGCGGCGAGACACAGACAGAGGTAACGCGGCCAATCTTGTCACCGGCTTCGGAGAACACGGCTGCGCCTGGCGCCACCGGTATCTCCCTGTCCAACAGTACGCCGGTCAACTTCTTTGCGACGTGCCCGCGGTGTTTGATGCGAATGATGATTTCCTGTCCGGTATAACAGCCCTTGGTAAAACTGATGGAATCGTCAAGATTGGTTTCATTGAGCACCGTGTTCTCGTCCATGTCGACGCCGTAACGGGGGATCCCGGCTTCAATTCGCAATACTTCTTCAGTGGCATCATCAACCAGGACCGCCCCGCGGGCCGCCAATTTTTCCCGCCAATCGCGCGCGTCCGTGGCCGTCATGAAGATATCGAAACCCGATTCAGCTGTATGGGTCGCCGGCAAAATGTCGCAGCCATTTGGCGCGTGAAATACCGCCTCGCGTTCGAGAGCAGCTGCTGGACCAAACTCGGAACGCAGCAGATCGACCGCGCCTTTTCCCTGCAGTGATAAGGTCGCCGTTTCGTTAGTTAAATCCTGCACCTGAAAATCGCCCGCCAAGGTAAACCGCTCCAGCAAGTTAAAAACTTTTTCATGCGTTACGGCTTCGGTGTCGATCAAAAATCCGTCCGCGCGGTGAATGATGCGAACCGCGGCGAGCAGCCGGCCCTGGACGTTGGCAAACGCTGCCGGCATCCACGAATTGACGGTGAGTGACTTCACGTCATTTGTTACCAGGCCATTTAAAAACATGACCGCGTCCCGTCCGCTGACCAGAATCCGGCCGCGCAATGACAAATCGATTAGCCCTGCGCCGCCATCGCGCACCGCGGAATATGCTGAGTGAGCCTGGGTGACAGCTTCAGTCATGTTTTATTTGCGGACCAGCGCCCGCGCTTCGGTCACGGTGCGAATCGCCCGCGCAACCACTCGATAATCCCGCAACTGCGCCAGCTCGTTACGGCTGGTAATCAGTACCTGAGGGCTTGGGTGGTACAAGGGAATCAGCAGCCGATCATTCCAGCGACGAACTTTTGCCGCATCATTTCTCAAAGTGAATTCATGATAGTAAATGAGCTTAAGCGCCTCAAGAGCAACCGTACCCAGCGTGACTATGATCGCGGGCTGAATCAGTTCAATTGTGCGCCGCAAAAAATCGGAACAGTTTCTGATCTCGGCTGAGCTCGGGCGACGATTGGCCCCCGATGCTGACCGCGGATTGCACAGCGCCGCACTGGTAATGAAGATCTCGGCGCGATTCAGTCCCGCCGCTCCCAGAAAGCGGTCAAAATTCTTTCCTGATTGATCCCCAGAGAAAGGAATGCGCGTACGGTCGGCGCCTTTGCGTCCGGGGGCCTCGCCGATGAACATGACGCGCGCCCTTACATTGCCGTTCAGGTGGCTGAGAACGGCGGTGCGTTCGCACATCTCCACACAGCGAATACAGGTGGCAGCTTCAGCGGATAACGCTGCGAACTGTTTTCGACGATGATGGCCTGATGGGGACATGCTGACGTTTCGGGTTATTTCGTGAATCGTATTTGAATTCCATTTCCAGTCGCAACCTAAGAAAGGTAAAAGTACCCTGGCCAGTAGTTGCAAACTGCGCTGGCCGCTGGCCACGGTGGGTCTTTTCAGTCTTGCATCCCGGTGTTCGATTGTCTAAACTCCCCGCCTGATTGGTTAAAAGGATGACCGGGCCGACAAAAACCTTCGGCAGCATAAGTGTCTTTTTCCCTGCCTATAACGATGAGCCAACGATTGGCCGACTCGTCCGCGACGCACTTGCGGTTCTGCCGGAATTCACGGATGACTATGAAGTGCTCGTTATTAATGACGGCAGCAGCGACGGCACGGCGGCCATCCTGGATGAGTTAAGCCGCAGCGACGCGCGCGTGCGGCCAATCCATCACGAAGTGAATCGCGGTTATGGCGGCGCGCTGCAAAGCGGGTTCGCCAGCGCTACTAAGGAATTCGTCTTCTATACCGATGGCGACGGGCAATACGATGTGCGCGAGATTGCCCGCTTGCTGCCGCTGATGACCGCGGGAGTTGATGTCGTCAATGGTTATAAAGCAAAGCGCGCGGACCGTTTTTATCGCGTGATCATCGGAAAGATCTACAATCGCACCGCGCGCTTGCTGTTCGGTTTACCGATTCGAGATGTTGATTGTGATTTCCGGCTAATCAGGCGAGAAGCTTTGCAGCAAATCGGCCCCATCTCCAGCAGCGGCGCTGCCTGCCTCGAGATGGTTCGCAAGCTTAAATCCAATGGAGCAGTCTTTGCGGAGATCGAAGTCAGTCACTATCCGCGGATCCACGGCCATTCACAGTTCTTCACGCTCTCGAGTCTGGCGCGGACCTTTTATGACTTCTGTGGGCTGTTGATCCATGCATCTTTTTCCATTTCCGCCGCTGCTCCGCCGCCCCCCCCGGCCAAAGAAGAAGTCAAAGAACCGCTTACCTCAAACATGCTTACCCTGAGCGAATAGCGGCGGTCGCAAATTAACTCCGATCACGCGGCAACGCTCGTCATTTCGAAATCGTTATCTCGCGCGTCGTCGAGTTGTAACCGCCGTTCTCCATGACGTTGCCGTTTTTATCGATCAGTTCAAGTTTCACGCTGTGTTTGCCGTTGATCCAACCGCTTAACCAAATCGGTTCCCACTTCTCGAGAAACTTCGTTTCACCGCCGTCGATCGAATAGCGCACCCGATAATCGCCGCCATCGCCCTGAAGCTTTGCATTCAGTAGCCAGAAATCGATCATGATTGGATCCGCATCCGCGCCCTTGTATTCGCCTTTCGGACGGCTGTAAGTCAGCAGCGGTTGCGCCCGATCTACCTCGCCGCCCTGGCTGGGACTGAAATCTTTTCCCTCGCGCGCAGGCGCAGGACTGTTCGCGCCGGCAGACTTCGGCGACGGATTAGCCATCTGGTCTCCGCTGTTTGTCGTAGTTGGTTTGCTCGGATCGCCACCGCCTTTGACGGTGAACTCAACCATCTGAAAGGCGCCGTCATTCTTATAGCTTTCGTGCCAGGGGCGTGACGGAAAGACGCGCAGCGTGTGCTTGCCCTCAGCCACGTTGCGCAATTCGAATGGCTGATTGATTTCGTAGTAGGCCTCGTAAGGTTGGTTGTCGAGAATCACGTGAATGTGATTGCCTTTCTGGGTTGCCGGATCCTTGTGAGGCATGTAACCCTTCAGGTCGCCGCTCAGTTCCAACTTCACTTCGATAGTGGAACCATTAATCGTTGCGTTGCCGGCCGGGGAAACGATTCGCAGCGTTGGTTTGGCCTGGTCCTGCTCACCGCGATCTTTCATAGCTTGTTCGATCGCCGGCGGGCGCGGCACCTGCGACAGTTTCTGTTCTCCTGGCGGAGTTGCCGCGGTCGTAGCGGTAGTATTAGCGTTCTGATCGGTTGCCTTACAGGCGAGACTCATCAAAGTGAAACACAACACACAAAGCGACAGCAGCAGACGCAGCGAAATGCTCATGACTCCTCCAGCTGGATTTAATCCAAAGGCGAATTGGTCGCGCGAATTATCGCAAAAGAAACAGCAGGGCCGTAAGCCCTGCTGGAATGAGTTTGGAATGCGTCTTTAGGCGGTGTGTGGAGTACCACCTTTAGGCGGCGCCGTCGCGGCGCGTTAGTTAGCAGCGTCACGCCTGTCCAGTTTTTCCGCCTAAAGGCGGTACTCCAAACCTATATGGGTACGCCAACCTATATGTTATGCCGCCACAGGCCGCGCCTGTTGCCGCCGGAGCCGCTGGTCGACCACCTGCCAATCGATGTTGGAAAAGAATGCTTCGATATACTTGGGCCGATCCGCCGGCTTGTAATCGAGAATGAACGCGTGCTCCCAAACATCCATTACCAGCACGGGAGTAAAGCCGGCCACATTGCCCGTCTCGTGCAAGGTAATCCAGTGGTTCGACAGTGCCCCGTTGACTGGGTTCTGATAGCAGATGGCCCAGCCGACACCGCGCATCTTGCCGATGCCGACAAACTCGGCTCTCCAAATGTCATAGCTGCCGAAACTTTCTTCCGCCGACTTGCGAAAAGCGGATGTGTTCGCCGGATCGCCGGTGCCGCCTCCGTTCTTCAGATTATCGAAATAGTATTCGTGCAGCACCATGCCGTTGTATTCAAACCCGAGCCGGCGATTCAACTCAGAATATTCGGCAAACTCATCCTGATCCACTTTGCCGTCTTTCAGAAATTCCGAGATTTTCTCGTTCAGCTTGTTCGTCTCTTTTACGTAGCCTTCGTACAGCTTGAAGTGCATCTCGAGCGTCTCGTCCGAAATTCCCTTCAGGTTGCTGAGGTTGAATTGTCTTGCTTTGTAAGTGTCGATTGAAGTCATCTCGTCCCCCCTTAAGAATTGCGACGTCGAAGTGAGCGCACACTCCGACTGCTTATGATTGTCGCCTGAAATTGTGACGAAGGAATGGAGATGAAAAGCCAATATTGTTGCGGGAGGGTTGTTTGGAGTCCCGCCTTCAGGCGGCAATTATCACAAACCGCCTGCAGGCGGGACTCCGGAACTTCAGTGTCCGCCAAAAATCAACCAGTCGCCGTGGGAAGTTCCCATGAAGAGCAGCATCGGCAGCGACAGCCAGGCGTTGGTGCGCGAGGCGATGAATGCCTGGCGTGCCAGCACCGGTGCTACTTCCGGCGGCACGGCCGGCCCGCCTTTCATGGCGTTGAGTGCGCGCTTATTGTTGGGCCAGATGATGCCCCACACGTTGAGCAACATAATGAGACCCAGCGCGCCGCCGACGCCGATGGATAACGTTTTGTTGCTGGCAAAGTGCTGTCCATGCACAGTCAAACTGCCGTCCAGCCACTTGATGATCACAAAGCTCATCACCACGACCAGAATCAGGACCACAATCGCAAACACGCGGCCGTCTTTGATTAGTGCCGGCACTTTCTTGATGATCAGAAATTCAACCAGGAAGGCGATGATCGGAATGAAGAACCAGACGATCAGAACAATGCGACCGCTGACATTGGCCCCGGTGCCATTCGCCAGCGCGACGTCCGGTCGCAGAATGTACATCGCGTAATAACCAAAGCCGGCCAGCACCGTTACCAGCGCCCCCCAGCGAAAATACCAAAGCGCCGGCAGCAACAGGTCCGGGTTCACTTTCTTCTTCGTGTCGGCATCAAGCTTCTTCTGCAGCGGCACGTTCACCAGGTTGAAAAAATAAAGCAATCCGATCCAGGTGATGCCGGCAACAAAGTGCAGCCAACGCAGGATTATGTGAGAAATCTCACCGCCCGTAGGTGGTTTGAAAACGCCGTCGAGCATTCCTAACGCAAACCCGATCTGGTGCGTCGATTCGATAAGCATAGGTTCCTCCCAAACTGATCGGCAGTTCGACACTGCCTATACTAACGGTCGAGTCCGGCAATTCGTGGTATTGCTATTCGATTCGATTATTTCGCGCGAAGAGTACACCCAGACCACGTTGCGGCGCAACAGGATTAGAAGATTGCGGACCGCGAAAGTGCTTGCGCCGGTCCGTCGTTCGCGGTAAAGGTAGAGAGTATGAAGTTCGGCGCGTGCCTGGTTAGCCTGTTCATCGTTTTTGGCCAGGCCCGTGCGGCCCAGGGTTCGCGCCAACCTGCCACGCCCTCAAATGCTCGTACGATCACCATCACCAGCGAGCCAAAGGCAATCGTTTGGATTGATGAGATACGCCGAGGTATCACGAATGACAACGGTGCGCTTAGTTCTTTGAAATTGGCGGCGGGTGCGCATACGTTGCGAGTGCGCGCGACGGGTTTCAAAGAGATCTCGATGCCGATTACGGCAGTACAGCGCGGCGAAATCGTAGTTCATCTGATTCGCACAACTGATCAAGCGGAGTTGCTTTTCCAAAAAGCTGAGGACGCGCGTGAAACCGCCAAAGACGAAGCGGGCCGGCAGTCCTCAGTCGATCTGTACCGGAAGTCAATAAAGCTGCGGCCGGCGCTGGCCGGAGCCCACGTCGGACTGGCGCGAGTCCTTTCGGACTTGAATGACACAAACGGCGCGCTGGCTGCGATTGAGGCGGCGCGGCGGGCCCGCGCGGTTTATCCCGAGGCGTCTGCCGTCGAAGGCCGCATCTATCGTGAAACGGGACAAACTGACGAGGCCATCGGCGCCTTCAATCGCGCGATTCGCGAAGCTCACGGATTTCAACCAGAAGCGCATGTAGGTATTGGCCGCGTCTATGAAGACAAAGGCGAATACGAACTCGCGGCCCGGGAATTCAAGATTGCCGTGGATCAACTCGCCGACACCGAGCCAATTATCTACCAGTTGCTGGGCGCCGCTTACGAAAAAAGCGGCAATAACGCGTCGGCGATCGCGGCTTATGAAAATTACCTGCGGCTGGCGCCGAACGGATCGATGGCCCAGGCCGTGCGATCGATCGTCGAGCAACTGAAAACACAGCCACCCGAAACTTAGCCGCGGATATGAAGTCAGAACCGCCTGCGGTAGCGGGCGGGCCAGTCATGGCGGGCCAACCACAGACGCGACAAGCGTCTTTTATTGTCAACGTCCGCATCAAGTCTTACTATGTCTGGCATCAAAAATTGTTTGAGGGTCGACGCCTGGTTTTTTCTAAAGAGTCTATGAGTACGCCAGCGATATCAAAACAACGTCACGTTTCTCGCAAAGCCAGCCAGTTTACTGAATCAGTCATTCGCGAGATGACACGCGAGGCGATGAAGTACGGCGCCGTCAATTTGTCGCAGGGCTTTCCGGATTTCGCGGCGCCGGAAGACATCAAACGCGTAGCCATGCAGGCCATCGCGGACGACGTCAACCAGTACGCGATCACCTGGGGCGCAAAGGACTTTCGCGACGCGATCGCCAGAAAGACAAAGTGGTACCTGGGTTTTGAAATCGATCCTGAAAGTGAGATCACCGTCACTTGCGGATCAACCGAGGGAATGATCTCGGCCATGATGGCCACCGTCGATCCTGGTGACGAAGTAATTGTCTTCGAGCCTTTTTACGAAAACTATGCGCCCGACGCGATCCTTTCAGATGCGACGCCTCGCTATGTTCCGTTGCGTGCGCCGGACTGGAGTTTTGACCGCGAAGAGTTGCGCGCGGCCTTCAACGCAAATACGAAAGCGATCATCATCTGCAACCCGAACAATCCCACCGGTAAAGTTTTCACGCGTGACGAGATGGAATTCATCGCCGGCCTGTGTCAGGAGTTCGACGCGCTCTGTTTCACCGACGAGATTTACGAACACATCCTGTATCCCCGTCAGGGCGCAGAGATAGTTCACATTTCGATGGCCCAGATCGAAGGCATGCGGGACCGGACCGTGATCGTGAATTCGATGTCCAAAACTTATTCGGTCACCGGCTGGCGCGTCGGCTACTGCATTGCCGGTCCCGAAATCACCAGCGCGATTCGCAAGGTGCACGACTTTCTGACGGTGGGCGCGGCCGCGCCCCTGCAGGCCGCCGGCGCCTATGCCCTTTCCCTGCCGCCCGCTTACTACGATCAGCTGCAGAAGGATTATGAAGCTCGCCGCGATCTCATCCTGCCGGAATTGGAGAATGCGGGTTTTGGAACTTTTCGCCCGGACGGTGCTTATTACGTGATGACCGACATCAGCGGCTTCGGTTTTAAGAACGATGTTGATTTTACCCGCCACCTGATTCGGGAAATAGGAGTTGCCTGCGTTCCGGGATCGAGTTTCTATAGCGATCCTGCCCTGGGTTCACAGCAAGTACGATTCTGTTTTTGTAAGAAAGACGAAACGCTGATGCTCGCGGCTGAGCGGCTGAAGAAACTGGGCGGATAAATCTTCCTGGATAACGAATCGCGCACCTCAACCGTCAAAGTAGGTGCTGAGCAGTGCACACGCTTGACGACCATCTCGGCCGCGCTTAGCATGGTTACATCCCCCTCAACCGCATAGACCAACCTACCCAAGCCCGAAGGAGGGAACGGCAATGGCAGAAGATGATTCCGGCAAATGCGCACATGGACCATGCGATTGTCCGCGCGCCAAGGACAGTAAATACTGTGGTGAATATTGTGAGAACGCCGAAAAGTCGCGGGTGATGGAAATAGGTTGCGGCTGTGAGCACGCAGCCTGTCGATGATCGGCCGCGAGCCCGGTACGAGCCATCTCGATTTGTCTGACCTGGTTACGTTTTCTCGAATCTCGCTCAAATTAGCGGTGTCCGGACGGCCAGCTTTCATTCGGCTCTTCAGCTGCGGAAGAATTGGCTGTTAACGTTCAGGTCTGACCTGCCCGCGATTCAAGGGGCTGCCCGGCCGCAACGCGCGTTGACAAGCCGCAAGGCGCTTTGTAAGCTGACTCAGCTTATAAACTGAGGTTATGAACAGAGCCGGCCTATGCCTCAGCGCCGGCCCTATTGATTCTTGATGCAGATTCGCACCCGCCGCTCTTTCGTTACAAAATTGAGATTCCCTGCGATTTCAGTTTTTGCATTGTTTGTCGCTATTTCAGGCTGTAGTCTGGTCCACAGAAAGGTCGAAACTGAGAAATTGCTGACGCCGCTGTCGGCGGCGAATACTTCAGATCTTATCGCGGCAGTGAACAAACTGGTTGGGGTGCAATCAATCCACGGCCGCGTGGATATTCAGTTCGAAGACACTTCGTTTGCGACCTCCGGCATCGCCGAAAAATATCGCGTTGTGGACGGCTCGATTACCTTGCAACGTCCCGGAAAGATCTATCTGAGCATCCAAACACCAGTAGTGGCGTCGGACATTGTGCAGATGACTTCCGACGGCGAGCACTTTCGGATTGCCATCCTGAAAGGTGATGAAAAGTACCGCCGGTTTGTGATGGGTACGAATAATGCGGCTTATGCAAAGCTGGACATGGACGGCAAAGCTGACAACGCGAACAAGAGTTCAGAGGCGCAGGCGGTTAATGCCTTGTCAAACTTGCGGCCGCAACACCTGACCGACGCGCTGCTGCTGAATCCAATCAACACGGCCGCGCCGGGCACGCTGTACGTGCAAACCGAATTCTTCGAATCTGAAAAAGATCCGGTCAAGACCGGCAGTAGCAAACGCGTTGTGCGAGGATACTATTTCCTTGATGAGTTGGTGGTCACACCTGACAAAGCTGCGCGATTGGCGCGACGTTTTTGGTTCGACCGCGTCAACGGGATTCGGCTCACCCGGCTCCAAAGCTTTGACGCCGGCGGAATCCTGGTAAATGACGTTACCTATGGCCCGCTGACGAAGTTTGGCGCCGAAGGTGATCTGTCATTGCCTGGTAAGGTTTCGCTGACGCGCCCGCACGATCAATACAAGATTACGATTTCGTATCAGACGCCCGAATCACTCACGATTAACCACGAATATCCGGCAGATGCGTTCGTGCTGACCAATAAATCAAATTTGCCCGAAGTCAACCTGGACGAGAAAAAGTCCAACCCGCCCAAGAATTAAGGCTTCCCGCCCTGCTGGGAGTGCGGACGTCCGCGTCCGCAATGAGCGCGAAGCGCGAAAACTCCGGAGCGCGCCTGCGACGAGACCGGAAGCGAGCCGGCGCTCGCTTGTGCGGGCGAGGACGTCCGCGCACTCAGCACCTGGCGGCCATTCGTCTCGCATTACCCGTAGCCTTGTATTAATATGACGGGTTTGAAAGAGCGATGCGTTTCGACAGTCTAGTTGTATCGAATATCCGGCAGCGGCCAATGCGATCCGCGATTAGCGTTCTGGGCGTCGCCCTGGGCGTGGCTCTGGTGATGCTGTTTACGGGGCTGGCACACGGCATGTCTGACGATTTGCAAAAGCGCTCATCGAACGTCAGTGCCGAATTACTTTTCACTCGCCCCGGATCGCTAAACATAACCTCTTCCTCGGCCAACGTCAGCACGAAATACGTTGAATTACTGCAAAAGATCGAAGGCGTGGAATCAGTGACCCCGGTGATTCGCTATTTTTATCCCAGCGGATCTTTCGGGGTCGATCAGGTTGAGGGCATCGATTGGGACAGCTTTTCGAAGATGAACAACATCCGGATCATCCAGGGCCACGCCGCAGTCGCCGCGGATGAAGTGGTCATCGATGAGACGAAAGCCAGCCGCAACCATCCGGTGGGAAGCACATTGAAAGTTTTTGGTGACAAGGTGTATCGCGTTGCCGGCATTTACGCGCCAGAGTCGGGGGCGCGCGTCAAGATGACGCTACAATCTCTGCAGGACGAACTCCAGGCGATCGACAAGTGCACTTTCATATACGTCAAGGTGAAGAACCCGAGCGAGCAGTTGGCGGTGGCCAAGCGGATCGATGAGGCAATTCCCGGCAACAAGATTCAGCCAACCCGCGACCTTTTCGCCAGCGTCGAAAACTCAATTCCCGGTCTGACTATCTTCATGCGGGTGCTGGTCCTGCTGGCGGCTATCGTGAGCGCGCTTGTAATCATGCTCGCTATGCACACGACGATTACTGAACGCACGCGCGAGATTGGAATCCTGAAAGCGATGGGAGCCTCGCGCGCCTACATAATTAGTGAGATTGAGCGCGAAGCTTTGTTAATTAGTTTTCTCGGTTTGCTGGTAGGCTTTGCGCTGGCGGGGGCGGCCGGCTTCGGGATTCATAAAGCCACGGGCCTGATTTTCGAATTCGGCATTAGATGGGCAATCACGGCAGCGGCGATCGGATTGCTGGGCGGAGCGCTGGGCGCATTCTACCCGGCAGCGCGCGCGGCCAATCTCGATCCGGTAAATGCGCTCGCGTACGAATAGTTCGGTACGCATGCCTCTGGCATGCTGCACGCCAGGAGGCGTGCGTACCACAGTAGATGGCAACAATCTTAAAAGCTGACAATCTTGAAAAAGTCTATCGCGTGGGCAAAGTCGACGTGCCGGCATTGCGCGGCGTGTCGCTCTCGATCCCGGAAGGTGATCTCGTGGCGGTCATGGGTCCCTCGGGCTGCGGAAAATCAACCATGCTTCATTTGCTGGGTGGACTATTGACGCCCACGAAGGGCCGCATTGTCATTGATGGTGAGGATTTGACCGCCGCGTCAGATGCTAAACGCACTGATATTCGAAGACGGAAGATTGGATTCGTATTTCAACGCTTCAACCTCTTTCCCACCTTGACTGCTGAAGGGAACCTGCGCCTGGCTGAGCGCATTCACGGTAATGGAGCTGACGATCCCGATCGCCGGCGCGAGATCCTCAGAATGCTGCGTCTCGAGGACAAGATGCATCACAAGCCACTTGAGCTTTCCGGCGGTGAACAGCAGCGCGTGGCGCTGGCGCGGGCCGTCGTCAACCGGCCGGCAATTGTGCTGGCGGACGAACCGACCGGCAATCTCGATTCGGAAAATTCCGAAATCGTTTTGAAGATGTTTCGCGAGCTGAATGACCGGTTCAATCAGACAATCATAATGATTACGCATAATCCGGAAGCAGCCGCCGCCTGTCAGCGGGTCATCCAAATGCGTGACGGTCATATTATCTAGCCTCGCCGTCGACTAACTATCTGAGAGACGAACCATGGGATTTATCTCAGACACTGCCAAAAAAATTGTCTTTTGGAACTATTCGCGGACTTCCTGGCAGTGGGATGTGCTATGTGTGTTGATCCTTGCTTTTATTTTTCTGACACCAAAAAGCTGGTTCGTGAGCACTCAGCCGATTCGAACTGCGACCATACTGGCGTCGGATCTTGTTGGTGGACAAGGAGATGCAGAGATCGAGCAACGTGCAAAGCAGCAGGTGGACCGGCCAAACGGACAGGTCGTCGGTAAAATTCGGCCCCGGACGGACAACTCTGGCAAGGTCGTTGCATATCAGGTTGACATACGGTGATGATGCTTTATAATTACGTGATTAATTTGGCGTGAGGCGCTCGAAGGGGTGCACTCGCGAATTTTAAATGGGGGCCCGCAGGGGCCTTATGTTTTAGGAGCTATTATGAAGAAACTTGTTCCCCCGACACTAGTTGCCCTGGTGTTCGTTGCGCTCACGATGATTCCGCTTCCGGCGGCAAAGGCGCAAGCCGGACTGGTCAGTTCGATTCTTTCCAAAATGGAAAGAAATCGCCAGAGCCTCAAGACCTTGAGCGCCGACATCAGCATGGAGAAGTACAACTCGCAACTCCGAGACACAGATAAATACTACGGTACGGTTCGTTATATTGCCGCCGGTGGTCGGGCGGCGTCGGCGGTACGTCTTGAGTGGAACAAGCCGCAGCAGGAAATCCTGGTAGTGGTTAATGGCGGCTACATGCTTTATCGGCCACGGTTAAAGCAAGTAATCACTGGTGCTACCTCCAACGTTCACAACAAGTCAGACAATGACGTGATGGCGCTCTTAAACATGACCGCGGCGCAATTGCGATCCCGCTTCGGCGATTTTCAGGACCAGCGCGAGGAAACGCTGTGGGGCGGCATCCACACAACCCATCTGAAAGCAGTGCCGAAGACGGCCGCGAGCTACGAGTATATTGAATTGTGGGTCGATGACAACGGTATGCCGGTGCAAACCAAGATGGTCGAAAAGAATGGTGACTCGACTACCATGCGCCTGAGCAACGTCAACAAGAATGCCGACATTCCGCCCAGCACTTTCAAACTGGATCTTGATTCCAGCGTCAAGCGAATCAAGGGCTAGATCGCACATTCACTTTTCCTGCGGCGAAGGGCTTCGGGTGACTGAAGCCCTTCTTTGTGTCAGCAGGTGTGTCAGAAGCCCGACCGTAAGGGAGGGCAAACTCTCCAGAGAGGTCTTCGGAAAGCTCTTCGACAGTTGCCCTCCCTTACGATCGGGCTTCTGACACGCGAGTCTGCCACTTGCGCTACGACCTACGTCAGAATATCCTTTGCCAATCAACGCAGTGCGACCTACGACTTTTCTCAGGTTAAAACTTCGCGAAGCAGCGTTCATCTCACGCGCGCTGTTGTCGACGAACCATGTGGTGCTGGCGCACATCATTCCGATGCGGCGCTGTAATCTCGCCTGCGGCTACTGCAACGAATACGATCACAATTCCAAGCCGGTGCCGCTGGAGATTATGAAGCGGCGGCTCGATAAACTGGCGGAACTGGGCACCTCGGTCGTCACCATTTCGGGCGGCGAGCCGATGATGCATCCGGAGCTGGATCTGATCATCAGCCACATCAGATCGCACGGGATGATCGCCGGCCTAATCTCGAACGGTTACTACTTCACGCCGGATCGCATCAAGCGGCTGAACGAAGCCGGCCTGGAATACCTGCAAATCAGCATCGATAACGTCAATCCGGACGAAGTTTCGCGCAAGAGCCTGCGCGTGCTGGACAAGAAGTTGCGTTACCTGGCTGAGCACGCCGACTTTCACATCAACATCAATTCAGTGATTGGCGGCGGTATCAAGCAGCCGGAAGACGCGCTCGCCGTCGCGCAACGCGCCGTTGAGCTCGGCTTCTCGACTACCGTCGGCGTGATTCACGATGAAGACGGCACGCTCAAGCCGTTAACCGAAAAGGAAAAGCAGATCTTTCACGCCGTGAAAAAGCTCGGCAACAAAGATCACGCGCGACTGAACTGGTTTCAGGACAGCATCGCCGAGGGCAAACCTTACGAATGGCGTTGCCGCTCAGGCTCGCGCTATCTCTACATCTGCGAAGAAGGCAAGGTCCACTGGTGTTCGCAACAACGCGGCTATCCCGGTATCCCCCTCGAGGATTACACGATGGAGGACTTCAAGCGCGAATACAAGACAGAAAAGTGGTGCGCTCCCACCTGCACGATCCAGTGCGTCCACCAGGTCGGCATCCTCGACAACTGGCGCGACCCCCAGATGTCTGAAGCCGAATTGCGCAAAGAGAAAGCGAAGAAAGAGAAGGAGCGCCTTGGCCAGGCGCTACGCGCGGATTAAACGTGCCTTATCAAGTACGAACAGTGAGGTGCGACAGCTCTCGCCGATATCGTGCACTCGTTACGGTTCTCGTCTTTCTCATTTCTCTCATCTTTACGGCCTCAGAATTTGGTCAATCATCTCGAGAGATCTCATTCAACGTCACGGTTGTTGACGATAAGGGAGGCATCGCCGCCGGCCTAAAGCGGGAATGGTTCAGTATCGTTGAGAATAAGTCGCAACTTCCCATTAGCGGCTTTGAGACACCTAACGAACCCGCCAGCGTGGTGGTCCTGGTTGATTTCTCAAATTCGGTATCTGCTGATTCGAGAAAGGCCTCGATCCAGGCGGTCTCGCACTTCATAAGCGCCGCTAATCCTGAAAACGATTATCTGATCGTTGCCTTCAATAAGGAGGTGACGATGATTGCTGATTGGGGACGCGACCAGTCCTCAATCGAAAAACAATTGAATGAGGCTGCCCAACGCGAAGCTAAAGATGGCACAGCCCTGTATGATGCCTGCAACCTCGGCTTAACAAGACTTGCTGCGAGTAAATACCCTTCGCGTGTGCTGCTTTTGCTCAGTGA
>JBKPEE010000063.1:0-24126 GCA_046728235.1 Acidobacteriota bacterium | reverse complement strand
AGAACGCACGCGCCTATCACGGCGGAGATTTCCGCGGCGTCATAAATCATTTGCCCTATTTGAAGGAACTTGGCGTCACAGCCATCTGGCTGACGCCCTGGTACGACAACTGGAACGGGGTGAAGGAATGCGACAAACCCTGGTGTCCCAGCACCTATTATCACGGCTATCACGCAATCGATTATTACGGCGTCGAAGATCATTTTGGGGACCTGAATAGTTTGCGTGAGTTGATCGTGAAAGCGCACGCGCTCGGATTGAAAGTGATTCAGGATCAGGTGGCGAACCACATCGGCTCACACCATCCATGGGCCGAAGATCCACCTCTCGACAATTGGTTTCACGGCACGATGCAGAACCACCAGCTGAACAAATTTCAAAACAGCGTGCTGCTATCACCACACGCAAATCAGGAAGAAGTTCGCAACACGCTTGATGGTTGGTTCAGTGACGATATGCCCGACATGAACCAGGACGAGCCGGAAGTCGCGCGTTACGAGATTCAGAACTCGCTTTGGTGGATTGGCATGATCGGCATCGACGGCATACGCCAGGACACCATCCAATATGTGCCGCGCTCGTTTATTCGCGATCTCGAGATTGCCTTGCATCGCCAGTATCCGCGCATGTGGATGGTCGGTGAAGTGTTTGAGCGCGATGCTGCGCAGGCCGCATTTTTCATCGGCGGTCACACGGGTTGGGATGGCCTCGATACGAAACTTGATTCGGATTTTGATTTCGCGCTCTGGTACACCTCAATCGACGTTTTCACCAACAAGCTGCCGATGCGCGCACTGCGCAACGAACTCAAATACGACGCGTTGTTTCCTGATGCGTCAAAGCTGACCACGCTCACCAGCAATCATGACACGCGCCGTTTCATGTCCCTTGACGGCGCCACGCTCGCCGGCGCGATGCTGCATACTGCGTTCATCCTGACCATTCGCGGAACGCCACAGCTTTATTCCGGCGAAGAGATCGCGATGGAAGGCAAAGACGATCCTGACAACCGGCGAGATTTTTACGGCGGTTTTCCCGGCGATCCGCGCAACGCGTTCACGGCTGCCGGACGAACCAAGGATCAGCAGCGGATGTGGGAATGGACGCGTGATTGGATTAAGTTGCGGCAGGCACACTCAGCCTTGCGCCGGGGCCATCTCATCGATCTGTTCTATGACGACGAGGCTTACGTTTACGCGCGCCAGGACAAATCGGAAACCGTGATTGTCGCTTTCAACAGGTCGTCTGCCGAGAAACGAATCAATCTTCCCTTGACAGTGCTTGGCGGCCGGCCGGCACGGCTGGTTCAGTTGATTGGCAACCAGACCCGCGCCGGCATAAATGGCGAAATCACAATTCCGGCGCAAACCGCGGCCGCGTTCTCAGTTAGCTGAAGAGAGACGGATGAGTTTTCCCAGAACCGCTGGCATCCTGCTTCACCCGACCTCTTTGCCGGGCCGTTTCGCTATCGGCGATTTCGGACCGTCCGCGTACTGGTTTGCCGATTTTCTGGCCGCGAGTGGGCAAAGCCTTTGGCAGGTGCTGCCGCTTGGCCCAACCGGTTACGGTGATTCGCCCTACGCCTGCTATTCAGCCTTTGCAGGTAATACTCTGCTCATCAGTCCCGAAAAACTTCTCGCGGAAGGCTTGCTGTCGCAGGCAGAATTAGATCAAGTTCCCGTGGCGCCCGCTGAGGCGGTCGATTTCGGACGTGCTCACGAAATCAAGGAAAGCCTGTTGGCGAAAGCCTTCGCGCGATTTCAACGCACTACCGACTCTGAATTACGCAGCGCCGTTGAAACTTTTGCTGACCAGAATTCATCCTGGCTGAATGACTATGCGCTGTTTCGTGCCTTGAAAACGGAACATGGAGGTAACGCCTGGCACGAATGGGAACCCTCGCTGGTGCGACGCGAAACGGCTGCCCTGGAACGGGAGCGAACCAGACTGCACGAGCAAATCGAAGCGCACAAGTTTGCCCAGTTCCTTTTTTTCAAACAGTGGTTCGAACTCAAGGCCTATTGCAAACAGCGCGGCATCAGCTTGATTGGTGACGTGCCGATCTTTGTCGCGCAGGATTCAGCCGACGTCTGGACCAACCCGGAACAGTTCAAGCTTGATGGAAATGGCTTTCCCACCGTGGTCGCCGGCGTGCCTCCGGATTACTTCAGCGCGACCGGACAATTCTGGGGCAATCCGCTCTACAACTGGGATCACATGCTAAAGGACGGATTCAAGTGGTGGATCGAACGAGTGCGCGCCATCCTGCAAATTGTGGATATCGCTCGCATCGATCATTTTCGCGGTTTCGCAGCCTGCTGGGAGATTCCGGGCGGCGAAAGAACGGCTGAGCGCGGGCGTTGGGTTAAGGGTCCAGGCAGAGAACTCTTCAATGCCATTCGAAAAGCTTTGGGAGAGTTGCCGATCATCGCCGAAGACCTGGGGGTTATTACTCCCGACGTCGAGAAACTGCGCGATGATTTCGGCTTTCCGGGCATGCGGATCCTGCAGTTTGCTTTCAGCAGTGACCAGAACAATATGGACTTGCCGCACAACTATCATCGCAACGTCGTAGTTTATACCGGTACGCACGACAACGACACGACCGTCGGCTGGTTCCGGAGCGTGGCCGGCGCCGGCTCAACGCGCACGGCGGACCAAATCACAAAGGAGAGAAATTTCTGTCTCAAGTATCTGCACACTGATGGCGCTGAGATTCATTGGGATTTCATTCGCTCGGTCCTCGCTTCGGTGGCAGACACTGCGATTCTGCCGTTACAGGATTTGCTCGGCCTCGGTAACGATGCGCGCATGAATCTTCCCAACAGCACAACGGGAAATTGGACGTGGAGATTTCCGGATGGGGCTCTGACTGAGGCGCACTCAGAGCGTTTGCGAGATTTGACGGAAACGTACGGTCGCATTCGTGGACCCGAGGTCGGAAGCATCAAGCTCGATCACGAGATGAGAGGAGCAGCATGAACAAACCACGCATGAGCTTCTGGCAAATCTGGAACATGAGTTTCGGATTCCTGGGGATTCAGTTCGGCTGGGGTCTTCAGCTTGCAAATATGAGCGGTATCTATACTTACCTCGGCGCAAAGCCCGAGCAGGTACCGATTCTTTGGCTCGCTGGTCCAGTCACTGGTTTGCTCGTGCAGCCCATCATCGGCTCGATGAGTGATCGAACGTGGAACCGGCTGGGCCGCCGCCGTCCTTATTTTTTGACCGGCGCGATTCTCGCCAGCATCGCACTTTTCTTCATGCCGGACTCTTCGGTGTTGTGGATGGCGGCAGGCCTGCTTTGGATCCTCGATGCGAACATCAACGTAAGCATGGAACCATTCCGCGCGTTTGTGGCCGACAAGCTCAGCGTCGATCAGCGCACCGCCGGATTCGCTATGCAGAGCTTCTTTATCGGCATCGGCGCCACCTTCGCGAACATCCTGCCCTATCTTTTCCGCCGTCTGCATGTTGATGATCGAGCCGCCAGTGCCGGCGCTCCGGTGATCCCGGCGAGTGTCAATTATTCGTTCAAGATCGGCGCCGTGGCCTTCCTGCTGTGTGTGCTCTGGACGGTAGTCACCACGCAGGAATTTCCGCCGGAGGACATGGCAGAATTCGAGCGGAAGCGAAAAGAGCGCAAAGGCGCCGGCGCCATCATGGCCGAGGTGGCGCAGGCACTGCGCGAAATGCCGGCCACAATGAAACAACTCGCCGTGGTGCAGTTTTTTACCTGGCTGGGATTGTTTTGCATGTGGATGTTCTTTGGCCTGATGACTTCGTATCACGTCTTCGGAGCGACGAGCGAGAAAGATCCACGCTTCACCGACGGACAGGCCTGGGGCGGTAATTCCTTCGCGGTTTATTCGATAGTTTGTTTCGTAGTGGCGTTCCTGTTGCCGCCTTTGGCGCGTGTAACCAGCCGCAAAATGGTTCACGCTATCGCCCTCGTGTGCGGCGCCGTGGGTCTGCTTTCGGTTTACATGATTCACGATAAAACCATTCTCTTGTTAACGATGATTGGCGTGGGAATCGCATGGGCGTCGATCCTCGCGATGCCTTACGCAATTCTCTCCGGCGCGATACCTGCAGCGCGCATGGGCGTGTATATGGGCATTTTCAATTTTTTTATCGTGATTCCGGAAATAATTGCCTCGTTCTTGTTCGGTCCGGTCATTCGCGCGATTTTTGGACCGGACAATCCACGTTCACCGATGTTCGTGGTGATGGCCGGCGGCGTGTTTCTGTTGCTCGCGGCGATAAGCGTGCTGTTGGTACGGGACGTCGCGGACAAGAATATTCCCGAAGCTGCCGTGATCGCAGCCGACGAAGAGGAATTGCTAACGTTTCCGGAATCAGCACAACCGGTGCCGAGCACGGGTTTGATTGATGAGGAAAGTTAGGAGCCTCGTAATCACGAAATTGAGATGAAAAATGAGAGACCAGAAATGAAGAGTCGACTTGGTAGTGATGTCCCAATTTCGGTTCACACAGAGTTTGCGGCTTTGCCGCCCGATGTGCGGAAAGCCTGCGGCTTTCCGCACCAGCGACTAGTCTCTTTTATTCTGAGCGGCGAGGCTCCGGCCTCGCCGGAGTACTCAATAACAGATCCGGAAAGGCAGAGCCTTTCCGCACATCAGGCGGCGGAGCCGATGAAACTAAGACATTACCCCCGAGTTACAACCAGAGTTCTCACCATCGCAGTCCTCTGCCTTCTGATTGCTTCGCTCTGCAGCAACTCGTTTGGGCAGCAGCGTGACTTCTCTAAAGAATCAGCGCGCCCCACGCGACTTTGGGTGCGCGATGGCGTGATTTATCAAATTTTTCCGCGCGACTTCTCGGCGGCAGGAAACTTCAAAGGCGTCACTGCTCAACTGGATCGCTTAAAGGACCTGGGCGTAACGATTCTTTGGCTGATGCCGATCCATCCCATCGGCCAGGAGAAGAAAAAAGGAACAATCGGTAGTCCGTATGCGGTGCGGGATTACTATGCAATCAATCCGGACTATGGGACCGAGGCCGATTTGAAGCAACTGATTAGCGAGTCACACCGTCGAGGGCTGAAGGTCATCATCGACATCGTCGCGAATCACACAGCCTGGGACAGCGTCTTGATGAAGCATCCTGATTGGTACAAGCACGATGCCAAGGGGAACATAACTTATCCATACGATTGGTACGACATCGCGGCATTGAACTATGCCAGTCCCGAATTGCGGCGTTACATGACTGACATGCTCAAGTACTGGATCCGCAACTTCGATCTCGACGGTTTTCGTTGCGATGTGGCGGGCGAAATACCGACCGACTTCTGGGAGAACGCGCGCGCTGAGTTGGAAAAGATTAAGCCTGACATTTTCATGCTCGCCGAAGCTCACAAACCTGATCTCGAAGTCAAAGCTTTTGATCTCGATTATTCATGGCCATTTCACAGTACGCTGACCGATGTCTTACAGGGTCGCGCGCCGGCTTCTGATCTGCGCAAATCGTGGGAAGACGAATTCAGGGAATGGCCGCGCGGCGCGTTGCATATGCGCTTTTCTGACAATCATGATGAGCGGCGGGCAATTGCACGCTTTGGCGAACCTGGCGCGCTGGTAGCTTCGGCGGTCATGTTTACACTCGACGGCGTGCCCCTGATCTATAACGGCATGGAGGTTGGTGATACCTCCGAATCAGGTGCGCCGGCTTTATTTGAGAAGCTGCCGATCTTTTGGCCTATCGCTGAAAGGCGCCCCGAGTTCCCGCGCTTTTACAAACAGATAATTGCTTTGCGGAAGGCGAGCGAAGCTCTGCGGCGTGGTTCGATGACCTGGTTGCACAATTCGGACGAGTCCCGAATCGTCACCTACTCGCGAGAAACCGAGGCCGAAGAAGTTGCGGTCGCGATCAATTGTTCCAACCGTCCGTTTGTGGGATCAATCGAGATTGCGAACGGGCCAGCCTTCAGGGACATTACGCCTGATCTTAAACAGTCTGCGCCCGGGCCTGGCTCGCAGATGCGCATCAATTCTCTGCCGACGATTCGAATTGAAGCGTGGGGATACCGTATTTTCCAGCGAAGACTGAAGTGAAGCAGTCAAGATTACATTCCGCGCGAGTTCTATGAAGGAACGCTCACAGACCAGACGGATTTTCGCTGCCGACCTTGGCGGCACACACCTTCGTTCGGCCGTTGTCGATCAGGATGGAAGGATTCTTTCCCGCTTGAAGCAAAGTACTCCGGCCACGGAAAAGCCGGAAGAGATCGTGGAGGCGTTAGTCGCGGCCGCGCATGAATTAGACGAACAGGGCGGGGATGATCCAGTTGACTCAATTTCAGTTGTAGTTCCGGGCACGGTCAATGTGGCGGCGGGATCAATTGTTAAAGTTCCCAATCTGCCGGGCCTCGATGGTTTTAGTCTGATTCCGGCCTTAACCAGCGCCCTTGGCCGGCCGGCGATTTTAGAGAATGACGCCAACGCTGCCGCAGTCGGTGAAATGTGGCAGGGCGCTGCGCGCGGACACAAAACCATCGTCTGCGTGACCCTAGGCACAGGAGTAGGCGGCGGAATAATTCTCAATGGCGAATTGTGGCATGGTATCAACGATTCGGCTGCCGAGATCGGTCATATGTGTGTCGAGCCGTTTGGCGGCGTGGCTTGCGGCTGCGGCAGTCGCGGATGTCTTGAAGTTTATGCTTCGGCTACCGCGATCGTGCGCATGGCGCGAGAGGGTCGACCGCGTCATCCTGCGTCTTCTTTGAACAGCAGTGAGGAATTGACGTCGGAAGCAGTTTACTGCACCGGCAAACAAGGCGATGCGCTGGCGCTCGAAGTTTTTCATCTCATGGGAGTCTATCTGGGAATCGGGCTCGCAAATCTCATCAACATCCTGAATCCTGAAATGATTGTGATTGGCGGCGGCGTGGCCAACGCGTGGGATTTGTTTGAGGGTGACATGCGGCATCAAGTTTCGGACCATGCGTTTCCGCTGCCCGCTGCCAGGGTTCGGATCGTGCCGGCTGAATGCGGAGACGACGCTGGTTTACTGGGAGCGGCAAAGTTGGCATTGTGCCGCCATTGAGAAGGAGTCAGTACCGGGAGCGACAGCGACCGGGTCGTTGATTATTTGCGCGATTCTCGAAGAGACGGACCCGGTCGCTACCGCTCCCGGTACTGACTCCATTTCGTCGCCAAACCTTTTCGAATGAAGAAACTATATCTATTCCTCCTGAGCCTTTTCTGCTTCGCCGCGGTTCAGGCGCAGGAAATCGACGTCACGCGACTCGACAAGATTGGCCCAGTCGCGAGCTTTACCAAAGCTGAAAAGGGAATCACGCTCAATTGCGCTGACCAGTCCCAGGTCCAGTTGACCGTGCTGGCGCCGGACCTGATTCGGGTGCGAGCTTCATTCACCGGGGCGATTCCCGCAAAGGATCATTCATGGGCGATTGCCAAAGAAGACTGGGGCACACCGGCATGGACTGTCAGCGAAACGACTGAGGCGGTTACTGTTACGACTGCAGAAGTTGAAGCTGTCGTGCGGCGTTCGCCGCTATTGATCGAATTTCGTGATGCCCACACGCACAAAGTGATCAATGCGGACGAACAGCCGATGGTTTACGATGCCCGCGGGACTCTCTCCAGAATCCAGTTCGACCCTGCGGCCGGAAAATTTGTAGCCGTCGCGAAAAAGCTCGGCTTTGACGAACACTTCTACGGCCTGGGCGAGAAGGCCGCACCCCTCGATAAGCGTCGCGGCTACTTTGTGAATTGGAACTCTGACACCCCTGGCTACGTCGCAGGGCGCGAGCCGATCTACCAAACAATTCCTTTCTATCTCGGATTACAAAACGGCGCGGCTTACGGCATCTTTTTCGACAACAGCTATCGCAGTTATTTTGATTTTGGCCGGCTCTCGCAGGAGCGTATTTGGTTTGGCGCCGAGGGCGGCGAGCTGAACTATTACTTTTTCTACGGGCCGTCGATCAAGAAAATTCTTTCGCGGTACGCCGATCTCACGGGACACATGCCGCTCACGCCGCTGTGGGCGCTCGGGGTTCAGCAATGTCGATATAGTTACTATCCGGACTCAACAGTCGAAGAGGTCGTGCGCCAGTACCGCGAGCGCGATTTGCCGCTGGATGTGATCTATCTCGACATTCATTATATGAACGGGTATCGCGTCTTCACTTTCAATCCGAAACGTTTTCCGGATCCGAAGGCATTGAGCGAAAGACTGGCCCGTCAGGGCGTGAAGACAGTTGTAATTGTCGATCCCGGCGTAAAGTATCAACCGCCGGCGGCAGAGGCGCCGCCCATAAATTCGAACAACCCCGAGCTTCAGCCGCAGGACCGTCGGTATTATGTTTTTGATTCTGGAATGGCCGCAGATGTTTTCCAGCATCGCACCAATGGACAGCTCTTCATTCCTCGCGTCTGGCCCGGCGACAGCCTCTTCGTTGATTTCACCAGGCCTGACGCGCGCCAGTGGTGGGGCGATCTTCATCGCGCTTATACGGATAACGGCATCGCGGGAATCTGGAATGACATGAACGAACCGTCGGACTTTTACGATCAAACCGGCGGCAATCAACGCGACGTGGTCAGCTTTGACGAAGGCGAAAACAGTACGCACGCAAAGAACCGCAATGTCTTCGGGCTGCTAATGGCGCGCGCGACTTATGAAGGCCTGGCTCGTTTGCAACCCGATCACCGTCCTTTCGTTGTCACCCGCGCGGCCTACGCGGGCATTCAGCGATACTCGACCATGTGGACCGGCGATACCAACAGCACCTGGGACTCGCTCGCGCTTAACGTGCCTATGTTTACTACGCTGGGACTGTCGGGCGAGCCGTTTGTCGGCAGTGATGTTGGCGGTTTCGTCGGGCGCGGGAACGGCGAACTGCTCGTGCGTTCATATGAAATAGGTTTTCTTACTCCATTCTTTCGCAATCATCACGCGGTTGATGGCTACGATCAGGAACCGTGGCGATTCGGAACATATTACGAAGACATCATTCGTAAGTATTTGAAGTTGAGATATCGCTTGCTGCCCTTCTTGTACACGACGCTTGAAGAAGCGCATCGCACGGGCGTGCCGCTCTTTCGACCGCTGATGCTCAACTATCAGGATGATGACAACACATACAATCTTGACGATGAGTTCATGATTGGCGATGACTTGCTGGTGGCGCCAATTGTGAAAGGCGATGTAACTTCGCGTCTGGTCTACCTGCCGAAAGGTATTTGGTACGACTTTTGGACGAACCGGAAGTTTACCGGAGGCACGATGATTCGCACTGAAGCTCCCCTGGAAACTGTGCCGATGTTTGTGCGGGGCGGCGCAATCTTATCCGAGGGGCCGGAGATGAGATTTGTCGGTGACAAACCCGCCGACACAATCACTTTCGCGATCTATCAGGACGAACAAGGCTCGGCTTCCACGACCTTGTACGAAGATGATGGCGCGAGTCCTGCTTATCAGCGCGGAATGTTTCGACGCACTAACGTAACGGTGAAGCGCACGGCCCGCGGTAGCATCGCAAGCATTGACATCGCGACAGCACAATACAATCCCGGCGCGAGAAAATTCAGTTTTGTAATTAAATCTGCGCCGGCACGCCGAGTTGTGACTGTTGCCGATACCGGGCGTGCCCAGCAGGTTGAAATCAGATGAGGGATCAGACTGGAGCGCAACCGTCCCGGTTGCTCTTTTCCGTTCGTGCTGCGCGCTCATCGCATTTAATTAATCCAACGCTGGTTGCAGGTCCCGAAATCCAAGAGCGCCAACGGCGTGAAATGGGACAGCCCAGCCCAACGGGCTGGTCACGAGTCGTCATCAAGTGTTGGAGCGCTGAAGGCGCGATATAAGTTATTTCCAAAACCAATTATCGCGCGCCTTCAGCGCTCGACTGCCCTCGTGAAGAGACCCGGCCCGTTGGGCCGGGCTATTACATTCCGCGCCGTTGGCGCTGGCGACAATCCTTAACTGAGTCACGTATATTACGTACCGAAAACTGCTCAGATTAGGTACGATCCACGAGATCACATCAATAAAAATCATGAAGCAGACTGCCAACTCACAGGACGTTGAGAATATCTAAAATAGACCAGATAATCGCAGGCAACGTCGTAAGAGGGATGGCGAACAAGCAGTACACCAAAAGAAGCCGGCGTGCGGGAATCATTCTGGGAACAGGACTGATCATCGTCGCTGCCCTAACGGTTCTCGCAGTGAAGCGGTCGCGATCGAAAGCGACGGCGCCAAACACGATCGAGAGCCCGGCGGCGTGTGAGGCGTGCCCATCAGTCGGTTCAATTGCTTTTGCACCGACAGCAGCCAACTCTGCTGGAGCGCCCGGTCCGGCGCCTCAGGGAATGGTTTGGATTCCCGGTGGTGAATTCTCAATGGGCAGCACGGTCGAAAGTGAATCACTCTGTGGTTTGCCCGGTGTGACTCGCGATGCGTTACCGGTGCATCGCGTCTATGTTGATGGATTTTGGATGGACCAGACAGAGCTGACTAATGAAGAGTTCGAGAAGTTTGTTCAGGCCACCGGTTATGTAACGATCGCAGAACGAGCCCCTACTAAAGAAGAATTTCCTGATGCGCCTCCCGAGAATCTGGTGGCGGGCTCGACTGTGTTTACACCGACAAAGAGCGAAGCGCCGCTCGACGATTACTTTCAATGGTGGCGCTATGTAAAGGGCGCGAACTGGCGCCATCCAGAAGGACCGCAGAGCAGTATCAAAGGCAAAGAAAAATATCCGGCAGTCCAGATCGCTTATGACGACGCGCTCGCTTATGCGAAGTGGGCAGGGAAGCGTCTGCCGACAGAAGCGGAATGGGAATTCGCCGCGCGCGGAGGTTTAACCGGGAAGCTTTACTCGTGGGGTGATGACTTTCGGCCGAACGATAAACCGATGGCCAACACTTATCAGGGAAAGTTTCCGGTGCAGGACACGGGCGCGGATGGGTTCGCGGGACTGGCGCCGGTCGCTTCGTTCGCACCAAATGGTTACGGGCTCTATGACGTCGCGGGTAATGCCTGGGAGTGGGTGAGCGACTGGTATCGCGCCGATTATTATTCGGAACTTGCGAAAGCCGGGGGCGTCGCGCGCAATCCGCACGGGCCCACGGCGCCGCTTGATCCAGCCGAACCGCTCGCCAAGAAGCGGGTGCAACGCGGAGGCTCGTTTCTCTGCACTGATCAGTATTGCAGCCGGTATATGGTCGGCACGCGCGGCAAAGGCGAGGTCAGCACCGCGAGCAATCATCTCGGGGTTCGCCTGGTCATGGATGGTAAGTAGCGGACGACATTTGGCGTAACGAAAAGAGGAGTAGTGTGAAAGTTGCGTTATTGCCGCGGAGATCTGTTATTCACACCTCGCGTTAGGGCCCGCGTCAAAAGTCGAATTCCTCTTCAGGTTTTCTTCGTGTTAGTTCGTGTGATTTCGTAGATCGTCCGTTACGCCGCCAAAAAGAACGATCCACGAAATCACACGAAGCATCACGAAACGCAGCAACGTGCAGTTTGCTTCGCGTCTCATGCAGACTTGGCAATACGCCGGCGATTTACGAAAGATTTTCCGCCCCGGCCGCCACTAGAACAGCGGAATCCCCAACAGCGACTTCCCAATGAACTCGCGCAAGACGTCGCCCGTTGGCGCCATCACAGCGCCCGCGTGCGCATCGCGGAAAAGGCGTTCGATGCTCAAGTGCTTTGAGAATGCCGCTCCGCCGCAAATGCGCATTGCGGCTGAGGTGACGCTGATAGCGACCTCGCCGGCGGCGGCTTTGCTCTCAAGCACGCGCAGCATAGTCGTTTCGCGCGGCTCTTCAAGATGCTCAATCAAGTCATCAATCCGCGCCGACAGTCCGTCGGTATCAATCTGCATCACGGCGAGCTGGGCGCGTAGCGTAGGCAGGCTCTCGCCGAGGCTCTGGCCGATATGCTCGAATTTCGCGTTCTTTAAGTGCGCAGCCGTCGCCTCGACCGCCGCGCGACACAATCCGAGAGCGACCGCTGCCGTTCCCAAATTAAATAGAGGGAGCACCACATTCAGCATCGCCGGAAAGCCCGCACCATCATCAGTGAGCTGGAAATTCAACGGCACTTCGCAGTCGTCCAGCGCAATCGGTGCAGAAGCGTTGGCCCGGAGTCCCAAACCGTCCCAGGGCCCCGCAACTAAAAGGCCGCGCGTCTCGGCTGGTAGCAGATACAGGGTCGAATCGGTGGGACCGGATCCTTCAGGGGCGAGCGCAGAAACGACATAGCTCTGCGCATGACCCGCGCTGGTGACGAAAGATTTCTTTGCGCTTATGTGCACGCCGTTACCGTTCCGGCGTGCGCGCGATATAGGCGCCCAGAAGTGACTGCGCGAGCCGGCTTCACTGAAAGCGAGCGTGGACAAATGGTGGCCCGCACCGATCTCCTGGAGTATGGGCGTGAGTGCCTGAGCTGCAGCTGGGCGGGCTGCCGCGATAGTCGCGGCGCCAAGGATGTGCATGACATAGACCATGGCGACGGAAGCGTCCGCTTCAGCGAGCGTCGCCGTCACCACGGCAAATGTGCGCGGACCTAATCCTGAGCCACCAAGATCGGCGGGCAGCATCAGCCCGAGCAGTCCAGACTCGCCAAGCGACTCCACCGCCTCGCTGGAAAATCGTCCGGCCTTGTCGTTTTGCCCTGCGGATGGTGCCAGCACACTAGTGGCAATCTCGCGGGCTTTTAAAACGGCCTCGTCATGAGTCATGATTGCACCTGTAATCCAAACATTTAATAGATCGAAACCAGGATTGTCGCCGAGGATGCGCGAAGGGTCAACAGTCCATGTTCCCTCGACATTTCGCTGGATACGCGGCGCACGAGTTTGCAATTACCGGTGCATGGTAGACTTTTCGCGAAGCAGTGCGCTTTCGCGTTGTGCTGATGCTTGAGGCGTGACGATTACGCGTTAAGGTTTGCGCGCCATTTTCTACAGGCGTACATTCTTTAGCGAACCAAACATTTTAACCACCCGGAAGGAAAACCGGCCGCGGAGGAGACATGTTAGCTAACCGCCCACTAACCGTAAGAGTCCTCGTCTTACTGGCTCTGCCCATCAGTTGCGCCATGGTTTTTCAGTCATCGGGAACAAGTGGAAGGTCGATTTTGAGAACCAGTGAGACCACGGCGGATGGGCTCGCTGCCTGGCAGCAGGTCTATTCAGTGTTAACGTCGCCTCGTTGCATCAACTGTCACACGGCGACCAACTATCCACAGCAGGGCGATGATCGGCATCGTCACTTCGCCAACGTGGTTCGCGGTCCAGCCGGTAAGGGCGTGCCCGGTTTGAATTGCGTGAGTTGCCATCAGGAATCTAATGCGGACAGCACCGGAGCACCCGGGGGACACAACTGGCACCTGGCGCCATTGTCAATGCGCTGGCAGGACGCGAACGATCAAGCCTTGTCGAGTGCCGCCGTCTGCCGTGCTTTGATCGATCGAGCAAAAAACAATGGCATGGACGGGCCGGCCTTGCTGAAGCACCATGCGGAAGAGCCGTTGGTTCTCTGGGCGTGGAATCCGGGACGGCGGCCCGACGGAACAATGCGCAGTTCGCCACCGATTAGTCACGAAGAGTTCGTCGCCGCGACTCGCACGTGGATTACTGCCGGGACACCATGCCCCTCAGGAAGATAGGAGTGTCGTCATGGCAACTTATCAATTGAATGTGAACGGTAAAGATAAACAAGTTGACGTTGACCCTTCCACACCTCTGCTGTGGGTCCTGCGGGAAGAATTGAAGATGACCGGGACCAAGTACGGCTGTGGCATCAGCGCATGCGGCGCGTGCACAGTCCATCTTGACGATATCGCCACCCGTTCCTGCGTCGTACCGGTTTCGCTGATTGGCGAACGACGAATCGTGACGATCGAAGGCATGGGACAAGATCCGATTGGCCGCGCAGTCCAGGATGCCTGGGTTGACAAAGATGTAGTGCAGTGCGGCTACTGCCAGAGTGGACAGATCATGAGCGCCGTGGCGCTGCTCAAGGCAACGCCGAAACCAACAGACACCAACATCGAAGAATCGATGGGCGGCAATCTCTGCCGGTGCGCAACCTATGTTCGTATTCGCGAAGCTATCAAGAGCGCTTCGCAGCAATTGAAGTAAAGGAGGACGGCGATGCGAGCAGCTATGAAACAAAACCACGATGGCGATCTCACGCGCCGCAGCTTCTTGCGCGCTTCCACGGCTGCTGCTGGTGGTCTGTTGGTTTCGCTCTATTTTGACCATCCGGCCACAGCCCAGGAAGGTGTGAAAGGCGTCCAGGCTCCCCCGGCCAAAGCCTATCCACCCGACGCGTTTGTACACGTTCGTCCCAACGGACAAATTGTGATTACTGTCAATCGTCTGGAGTTTGGGCAGGGCGTCTCGACCGCGTTGCCGCTGATTCTCGCAGATGAGATGGACGCCGATTGGTCGCACGTAACATCTGAACTTGCGCCGGCTGCGGACGTTTACAAAGATCCGCTTTTCGGAATTCAAATGGTCGGCGGATCCGGGTCAATTGCGCATTCCTTTCAGCAATATCGAGAGCTGGGGGCAAAGACGCGGGCCATGCTGGTCGCGGCGGCGGCTGAGCGATGGCGAGTTTCTCCTGAATCCTGCCGCACGGAAGCAAGTGTCGTGTATGGGCCCAGCGGGCAATCCGCAAACTATGGCGAACTCGCAGAATCAGCGGCACGCAAACCTGTGCCGGACAAGGTAAACCTCAAGAACCCAGGTCAATTCAAGCTGATTGGCAAGGGCGTTCGCCGGCTCGACAGCCGGGCGAAATGCGACGGTTCACAGAGATTTGGTCTCGATCTTGATCTGCCGGGAATGAAAATCGCGCTGGTTGCGCATCCGCCGATCTTTGGCGCGCGAGTCAAGAGCCTGAACGATAAAGACGCTCGCGCCACTCAGGGTGTCCGGGAAGTGTTTGAGATTCCGCTGGCGCAGGGCAGCGGCGTGGCCGTGGTTGCTGATCGATTCTGGAGCGCCAAACAGGCGCGCGATCGTTTGCAGATCGATTGGGACGTGTCAGGTGTTGAGCACCCGGACACTTCACAATTGCAGAGTAAATACAAGGCACTCTCGCAGACACCGGGTAATGTTGCCGCAAGTCGCGGTGACGAAAGGGCCATCGATCAAATTGCCGCCACCAATCGCATCATCGCCGAATATGAGTTTCCTTATCTGGCGCACGCGCCGATGGAACCGCTCAATGCCACGGTCCGCTTCGACGGTGATCGCGCAGAGGCCTGGGTGCCTTCTCAATTCCAGACCATGGATCAAATGGCGATAGCCGATGTGCTGAGCCTTAAGCCGGAACAGGTCACTTTTCACACGGAATTTGCCGGTGGCGGTTTTGGTCGCCGCGCGGTCATTGATTCGCATGTTCCGCGTGAAGCGGCAACGATCGCCAGGCGATTTCGCGGCACGCCAATCAAATTAATCTGGACCCGTGAAGATGACGTGCGGGGTGGTTACTATCGTCCGATGCACGCGCATCGAGTTGAGATCGGCATCGGTCCAGATGGAATGCCGGCCGCATGGCGCCATGTAATTGTGGGTCAGTCTTTGGTCGCGGGAACTCCGTTTGCGGCCATGCTGATTAAGAATGGCGTTGATGCTACGACAGTCGAAGGCGCGGCCGACACCAGCTATGAGATTCCGAATTTTCATCTCACCGCGCACAATCCCACCATCAACGTACCGGTGCTTTGGTGGCGATCCGTGGGTCATACCCACAATGCTTTTGTGATGGAGACGCTCATCGATGAGTTGGCGACGCGCGCTCGGATCGATCCCATCACGTATCGTCGGAGACTCCTTAAACCAGAGGCGAAAAAATTGCGCGCGGTTCTCGATTTAATGGATGAAAGGAGCGCCTCGTGGCGCACCAGATTGGCGAAGGATCACGCCGTAGGTATTTCGTGTCACGAATGTTTCGACACCGCCGTCGCCTGTGCTGCCGACGTCTCCATCGAAAATAAAAGGCCAAAGATTCATCGAGTCACGATCGCCGTGCATTGCGGATTGGCCGTCAATCCGTTGACCGTGGAAAGTCAATTCCAGGCAGGTGTGGGCTTCGGTGTAACTCAGCTCATGGCCGGGGGAGCCATCACTTTCAGGGAAGGCCGCGTTGAGCAACGAAATTTTGACGGCTATACACCGCCGTACATCATTGACGCGCCCAGTACTGTGGACGTACACATCGTGCCGAGCACTGACGCACCAACTGGCTGCGGCGAACCGCCAGTGCCCGTGATCTCTCCGGCGGTGGTCAACGCATTGGCAAAACTCACTGGAAAACGCTATCGCTCCCTGCCGCTCCGGAGTCTATAGCCGAAGGGAACGGGTAGTGGTTCAGTTTGCCGCTTTCATTCACACCGTGGATTTAGCCCGGTGTCCGAGGCACGAAGTCAAATGAAACCGTTTAAACGGTTTCCGTTTTCGAGTGTAAAGGATTGTCGCCGCGCTAAAGCGCGGCGAGAATGAGAATTTTCTCAAACTGACTCACTACGAGGGAACGGCTATGGTTATGACAACTCTCAGATTGATGTAACCCGCAATTGCCAATAAAATTATCTCACCCCCTAAACGTTAGTAGTCCGATAGCTGAAAGAAAGGGCACGACCATGGTCCATCAAATGATCGATGGCACTTATCGCCAAACGAATCTGCCGAACGAATCGGCAGAGTACCTGGCAAAGCGTGAAGAAGTGCGGCAAGCAGAAATTGAATTGAGGCGGCAACGCGAACGCGTGGCCGAATTGCGCCGGGCCCTGCCGCCGGGCGCCACGATTCCGGATTACGAGTTTCTCGAGGGCCCGACTTCGCTCAATGACGGTGATGAGCCAATCCAACCTGTGCGGTTAAGCCAACTGTTTACGGCCCCGGATCGTTCGCTCGTCATCTATCATTTCATGTTTGGAAAGAAACAGATCCCTGCCTGCCCGATGTGCACGGCCTGGATCGATGGTGTCAATGGCGTCGCTCACCACCTCGCCCAAAACGTCGACTTGGCGATTGTCGCCGCCGCCGATCCGCCGACTCTGCGAGCCTATGCGCGTGAGCGAGGCTGGGACCGCCTGCGTCTGCTAAGCGCCGGTCAAAGCAGTTTCAAGTACGACCTGGGCAGCGAAAATCGCGAAGGCGCGCAGGACTCGACCATTTCAGTTTTCACGCGTGACGCTGGCGGCACGCTGCGCCATTTTTATAGCGGCCATCCCTGGTTGGCTGACGACATTAAAGAGCGCGGCATCGACGAGCTAACTCCGATTTGGAACTTTCTGGATCTGACGCCCCAGGGCAGAGGGACCTTCTATGCCTCGCTCGACTACGGCACGAAGGTTAACGCCGCTCGTGGTTAGTCTTTGAGTCGAGAGAGAGGACGCCTGCACCGATGGCTCTGCCATGCCGATGCGCGGCAAGTCTTCGACTTGCCGTCGGAGCACCACATTCGGCTTATGCGGTCTATGACCGCGAGTCTGATTCCGGGAATAGAGAACAGAGGGTTTGAATCGCGCACCGAAACGGCTGCTTCGGCAGCCGTTTCGCTTTGCTCCCGCCACCCTACCATCATGTGCAAAAGCTGTTAACAGTATTGCTATCCGCTCCTTCCCCCATGCAAAAAATTAACCTTGACAGCCACCTTATATTTGCCCACAGGTTCAGCGCCGTTTCGTAGCACTTACAACTTGAAATGAAAACAGTCGCCGGCGACTAACAGGCCGGCGATCACGGTACGGGTGCGTCGCGCGTCCACTCGCAACGGATGCCAAATCGATTGGCGTGGCGGACTTGATCGTCAACGAAAGGAAAGAGGCTTTATGTTCTCTCTGTTACCGCGCCGAGTTCATAGCGCTCTGGTGGCGCCTTTACTACTGCCGTTCCTGCTTGTATTTGGGGCGGACAACGATTATCAGCCAGTAGACGCAACTGATGCGAGTTACAGTGTTCACGGCACTCTCCGTGAATCTTTTCCCTTCATGAATCCAATCTTCATCGTTTCGTGGAGTGCGGTGTCACATGGCACGCTGACCGTGGCGGCTCACTTCAACGGCTTTAGTGAGGAATCCTTTGTTTACGAGCCGAACTATGGTTACACGGGCGACGACAGTTTCACTTACCATGCCTGCAATTCGTTGGCGCAGTGCGTGGACGGCACTATAAATCTCAGTGTGGTCAATAACGCGCCGCACGCAGTGGCGGACAGCTACACTCTTCACGGCATCCTGCAGCATGGTGGTGATTTTCCCGTTACCATCAATGACTCAGATCCGGATCACGACTCGATTCGGGTGGTCTCTGTTACGCAGGCGTCGAATGGAACTTTCACGTACAACTTTTTTTATGATTCGTTCACTTACCAACCGCGTCCCGGTTTCGCCGGAACTGATAGCGTTACCTATACAATTTGCGACAACCTGGGTCTTTGCGACACTGCGACGATTACCCTAATTGTGGTGAACCAACCGCCGGTGGCCAACCACGACGATTACACCACACAGATGAACCAGACGCTGTTTGTGCGCGGGCCGGACGCGCTGGTGAAGAACGATTCCGACGCGGACAATGATCCGTTTAGCGTGACTGGCTACACACAAAGTCCGCATGGACGGGTGACCTATCTGACGTCCGAAGGAATTCTAATCTATCAGCCAAACCAGAATTTCGTCGGCAAAGATTCATTCAATTACACAATCTGCGATTACCTCGGCGCGTGTGCGACGGGCACCGCTACAGTCGATGTACAGGGAGATGCTCCGACCCCGACCCCGACACCCACGCCGGTCGCGACCCCGACGCCAACTCCGCCGCCACCGCCTCCACCGAGTCCAACTCCGACACCAACGCCGGCTGAGCCACTGATTTTTATTCCCGGGATTGCGGGGAGCAAACTAAATGAACGGCTGGAGGATGGCAGCAGCTTCAATTTATGGCCGGGGGTGGGTAGTGTCTTTCCACCTTTGATCGCGAAAAAAGATAAGCTGACTCTGGATCCATCGCAGCCGCAAGCAAATATCTTTGCACCTGACGTCATCCGCACAACGCCGATTAGATTTCTGTTTAAGCAGCTCGGTGAAGAAATTGTTTATCGGGGACTGTTGCAGATGCTGAGTCGAAACGGCTACCGAGAATACAACGTAAACAACGATCCGAACCGGCGGACGCCAGAAGGCTGCGACCTTTCTCAAAAGACCGGCGATTCAGCGGCCAACCCGAATCTCTTTGTGTTTGGCTACGACTGGCGGAAAAGTAATATCGAGAACGCGGCGTTACTAAATGGCTATATAAAGTGCGTTCAAAAGTTCTACCCAGACAGTAGAGTTAACATTTTGACGCACAGCATGGGCGGGCTTGTAGCCCGACGCTACATTCTCGAGCACATGAGCGATCATAACATCGACAAAATGATTACTATTGCGGCGCCATGGCTCGGCGCGCCCAAGGCGATAAATGTTTTGGAGACCGGACAATTTGATGTACCTCAGATTGTACTTTCCAGCGATTTGCTAAAACGTCTCGCCGAATTCTTTAAGAGCGTTCACGAGATAATGCCCAGCAAATCCTATTTCGCATTGGGAGGGGACGCTTTCGGTGAAAAGAATTGGGACATTAACGCAGATCGAAGATTAACCTCGAATTATACGTATGATCAGTTCATCAGATTTCTCGACAACGTTGATTTCCAACGCAGCAAACCGGGAACGACCAATCGAATCTTCAACGATACTCCGGGTCAGGATGACTGGCAGCTAGACAACAGCGAGATTAAATATTTTCACTTATACGGGGTTAAGTTCACTACCGATACCATCGGCAAACTTACTGCATTTTCAAAACCTGTCTGCGATGTTTCGGGAGACTGCAAACAGGTTTTTGATTTTGAAAAAAGTTACGTTAAGGGTGATGGAACAGTTCCGGAGTTGAGCGCAAAACGAATTGTGGGAACTAACAACCTTAACGCCAAGAGTGCTTTTCCTAAGGCTTTCCGCGGTGGCGGCAAACAGGTAGGACATGTTGAGCTAACCCAGAATCCCCAAGTGTGGGCAGAGATTATTTCGGCGTTGTCCACGACTCAGCCATCTGAAGCGATGAAAACCTCACAGGTAAGGGGAGAGCGAGCGCATCATGCTAAAGAAAAGCGAACTACGGAGCCGAATTCCCAGGCCGAAGATGGGACTGATCAAGCCAGCTATTACGTGACAATCGGTGGTGTTGACCAGGTTGTCGTGACGGATGCCGACGGTAACAGCAATGAACCTATTATAGGCAGTCCTTTCGGCGCTAGATTACCAGATGTAGCGTACGACCTTGGTTTAAATTCCGTCTCCGTCGTCACATCAACCGATCAGAGCTACACGCTGAAGTTTCAAAGCAAAGGTGAACCAATAACCATCACGGTTCTCAAAGGAATTGGAACAGACGCACCGACCGAATCGATAAGATATCTAGATCTTAATTTGCCGGCTGAAACCTGCGGGATACTCAAGTTATCCCCAGACCGCGTCGATAATTTGGCATATGACAGCGATGGGGATGGAAACCCCGAGTCGACGATCTCAGCAACCGCCTCCGCGATTGGCGAGCTTGCGCTGGATATTCAACCGCCAGCGGTTAGTTTTAGCGAAAATCCACAGTCAGGAGGACGGCTGCTGACGCTCGGGGCTACGGACGATCAATCAGGAGTAAAGATCATTAGGTATTCTTTGGATGGTCAGAAGTACCAGCAGTATGACGTGCCCCTCAATATCGATGCTTGCCAAACTCGCACGGTTTATGCTTTTGCCGATGATAATGTCGGTAACCGTTCCGGCATTTTCACGTATGATTTGCAGGATTTACCTCCCGATGTCTCTCATGCTTTCCCGGCTTTCGCCAAGCTCTGGCCTCCTGACCATCGCATGATAGAAGTGCCCATACTCGGAGTTACAGATCCGGATTGTGATTCAGTGACGATAACGATTACTCGCATCACTCAAGATGAGACACCCGTTGGCAGAGGCCAGGGGTCTACGTGCCCTGATGCAATCGGCGTGGGGACGTCTATGGCCCAATTGAGGTCAGAGAGGACGGGCGCGGGGGATGGACGTGTCTATACTATTTACTTTACCGCTGGTGATCCGGCAGGAGGAAGGTCCCAAGGCGCCGTCAAAGTCAGTGTACCGAAAGATCTGGCCCAAACTGCGGTGGAAGATCCGCGAGTGTTTGATTCTACAACTTGCAGTAGGAATGAAGGCCCCTAACGCCGAGTGACTGCAACAGCTATACGGGAAGGAACACTGTGATGACACTTTGTCTTAACTGCCTGAAACAAACCGCTACGATCCTCATTTTTGCTGTTGCCATTTGTTCTGCCGCTCTCGCGCAAGTCAGTAGCGAGGAAAAAAACGTTGAGCAGCAGATCAAGAAACTTGAGCAGGCGCGGCTCGATGCTTATCTCCATCTTGACGCGAAGGCCTTGAACCATCTGATGTCTAATGACTACACGAGTATCTATGCGAATGGAGAAGTTGTGACCAAGGCCAGGGAACTCGATGGCATTAAGGCGGCTCCGGCCGGCACATTGTCATCTATTACCGCAAGCATCGATCAGCTATTCGTTAGATCGTATGGGAACGCCGCCGTATTGCGTGGCATACTTACCGTCAAAGGCAAGATCGACTGGTCGCAGAAGGATATCGATATCAACGCGTCATTCCGATATACAGCCATTTACGTGAAGATGCAGGATTCCTGGCGGATTACTTTTTCGCAGTTCACCGCCATTGAGCCGGTGTCTGATAAATGAACTCCTACCCGCCTTAACGAAAAGATCATGTTACTCAAACTGATTCTGGTTTTATCTTTAGCTCTCACTTTGTCGGGGTGCATAGTTACCTTTACGAATCCGCTGCCCGCCTCGCAGAAACATGGTCGCGACGAGCGGTTGCTGGGAAGATGGACAGTCACGGACGATCAGGGAACTCCTCACTTTGCTGTTTTTGAGAAACGTTCAGATCGGGAAATGACCCTTTCGTTACCGGGCCATTTTCTGGGTACGGAGAGTCCCAGGTTTCGAGTCGCAACCACAAAGATCTCAGATAAGGACCACATGATTCTCCGGCTGGATGACCCGAACTCGACCGACGATTACCTGATCGCCAGGTACTCGCGTGAGGGCGATGCCTTAAGAGTCTGCATATTGGATCCAAATCGGGTGAGAGAAGCAATCAAGCAGCGAAAACTGAAAGGATCATTTGGTGATTCGATGTGGGGCGGCGCTTTGATCACTGAAAGTTCGAAAGGCGTAATCATATTTCTCAAGTCGACCGACAGTGAGGCGATGTTTATCTGTCCTGCCGAATTCAACTTCAAAAGGGTCACTAATTAACAACCCGCGTTGCGCGGCTTCATCGGCGGTCGAGTGAGTGGCGTGGCGAACAGTTAAGCAAGTCTGTGATGCGAAAGGTAGGTATGCTGCGAGCCTTGGCTGCTTAACTCGCTCCGGAAGACCACCACTTCAGAAACCGCGAACGTCTGGGTTGGAAAGCCGCACTGCTGGTGGTATTCGGCTAAGGCGCGTGCATCCTTTGCTTCGCGTATCCGCGCAATTGTCAGGTGCGGATGGTACGGTCGTGACTCGCGGGCAAAGCCGGCAGCGGCGCATCCGTTTTCGATGGCCGTGTGCAAAGAGTGGAGCGGATCCTGGGCGTCCGATATTGGCGGGTGCGAAGAAGAGGCAGGCGCGACGCCGGCGTACCGGACACCGATCCATAAAACTTTTGGCTTGCCGTGCGGCGGAAACGTGCCGCAGTCACTGATCGCCAGGTCAAACGGATCGATTTTGACCGCGGCTTGCGCGCACGCCTGGGATAAGGCGTCGATCCGCGACACCGGCACATCGCCCAGAAATTTCAGGGTCAAATGCAGGTTGTCTTCGCGGCTCCAGCTGGCGCGCACGCCGGGAAATGCGGCGCGCAGTTGATCCACGTAAGCTTTTAGCTGTCGACGAATGTCGGCGGGGAGTTCAATCGCGATAAAGGTCCGATAGTTCTCCATTAATCAACCGGTAGAATCGGACCACCACCAATCATCGCCACCACTTGTTTGAGAATCAGATCACGATCCACGAAGTCACACGAAGCGTCACGAAGAAGAGAAGGTTCGTGTTTGTTCGGGTGGTTTCGTGGAACGGTACGCAACCTCGACCGAGAAACGGCCAAACAGGCCGGCGAACATTTTATCCATTCGTGTCTCCGGTAGTTCGTATTCTTTACTTCGGCGCCAGCACCACAGTCTCTTTCGTCGCGCTCTCGACTGCGCCTTTGCTAAACGGGAACGCGCGCGGCGTGACATTGCGCCAGTCGTCCAACTGATCCTTCCAGTGCGCGTTGCTGGGAATTCCTGATTCACCCAGCGGAATTCCATTCTCTGTCTTGTCCCAATCGCCCGGGTCGGCGATGAGTCGCATCGAAACAGACGAGCCCACGTTGATCGAACCGCCCGAACCATTTTGCGGAAACGGGGTGATTACGAATTGCGCCCCGACCAGAGGAACGACGGCCAGCGGGTGAGGGAAGCGCGCAATGGCGATCTTGCCCCAGGTCCATTGCGACTCGTCCGCGCCGATTGACTTCGTCAGGTTCTGCCGCGCGTCTTCATACGAGGCGCGAAATAGATCTGCGTAGGTGGAAAACTCTTTCGGCAGCCATTCGCGCGGTTGGTCAGTCGCGATGCGATCGATCAGTGTTTCAGCCATCGCCCAGGTGTAGTTTCGGACCATGTCCGGCCCGAGCGCCGCATTTAGTACTCGGGTACGAAAGGCTCCGCGCATCTGACTCGCGATTGCCGCCCCGCGCGAGTCGGCACTCATCATGCCATCCCAGGATTCGAGATCGTTGATGAGCTGGGTGAGCGACCCCGTCGCTTCGGCTCCGGGTTCTGAGGCTGCTTTCAAAGCCTTGGTGGCCGCGCGCGCAAAGGTCACGCCGGCGATCGAATAAGTGTCGCTTTGGATCTTGCGAAAATCAGCAGTCGTCAGCTTTGGTTTTGCCGACAATAGATCGAAGATGCGGCGCGCGCGATATGGCGGCGCCCAGTTATGACTCAGAAAATA
>JBKPEE010000062.1:0-4781 GCA_046728235.1 Acidobacteriota bacterium | reverse complement strand
GGGGGCGGAGTACGATCCACGAAACAACACGAAAATTCACGAAGAATGACCATCTTCGTGTCTGTTTGTGTGATTTCGTGGATGGTTCGATCAACTAAAGTTATCGGCACTTGTGAGACAACCGGCGCCTCGCAACCCTTGATTGTTATTCGCCGACGTGTTATACAATCTGCACGTTATCTTTGAAATTGAGTGTTCGTGGCGATTTAAGGCGACTTGCTCCACGTAAAAAACTGCTAAAGAGCTGCCAGGCTTTCCGGGCTTTATCCGAAACCTCGCGCACTCTGAGGCGCGGGGTTTTTCATTTGTTCCGCACCCACTTGGGAAGTTAAAGCCTTTCTAATCGCCACGCAGACTCGACAGGAGAGACTGCGATGGCTACCACTGAAAAACAGATCTTAACCGAGCGTCTGGAAGACTCGGACTCTACAATTGTCAATTACAATTTCGATACGCTGGCTTTGCACGCCGGCATTGTTCCCGATCCCGCGACCGGCGCAATTCTGCCGCCGATCTATCAAACGACAACTTATCGGCAAGAGGCAGTCGGGCGCGACAAGGGGTTTACCTACAGCCGTTCGGCCAATCCCACGGTCTCTGCTCTCGAGCGGCGCCTGGCCGCGTTAGAGGGAGCAGAGTTCTGTACTTGCTACGGCACCGGCCTAGGCGCGACCACAGCTTTGTGCCTGGCTCTGTTGCGCGCGGGTGATCGGGTAGTAGTTTCACAGGCTGTTTATGGTGGAACGGTTCGCCTGTTTCAGCAAGTGCTCGGCAAGTTTGGCGTCGAAGCAGAATTTGTAGACAGCTCAGACGAGCAGGCTCTGACGAACGCGCTCAGTAAGCCGACAAGATTTGTCTTTATTGAGACCCCTGCAAATCCCACGCTTAAGGTTACGGACATTCGCCTGGCCGCGCGTCTCGCGAAATTTGCCGGGGCCCTCCTGATAGTCGATAACACGCTGCTCACGCCGGCGCTGCAACGTCCATTTGATTTGGGCGCAGATGTGGTGCTGCACTCCACGACCAAATTCATCGAGGGTCACAACGCAACCATCGGCGGGGCACTGATAACTCGTGACGCGGGACTTCAGGAGCAGTTTTATTTTGCTCGCAACGCCACGGGGGCGATTCAGTCACCGTTCCCCGCATGGTTAACGCTACAGGGAATTAAGACGCTGCCTTTGCGCATGGCCCGTCACTCTGAAAACGCTCTGCGGGTGGCCAGATTCCTGTCGGCGCATGGTCGAGTAACGAAGGTTATTTATCCCGGTCTTGAATCTTTTCCTCAATTCGAACTGGCGCGGGTGCAGCAAAAAAGTGGGGGCGCGATGATCGCCTTCGAACTGGAAGGCGGAGTCGAAGCCGGAATCCGGCTGATGAACTCCGTGAGCTTGTGCGCGCTGGCTGAAAATCTCGGGGCAGCCGAGACGCTAATTACACACCCGGCCTCAATGACACACGCCGATGTGCCGAGTCGGCAAAGGGAGCAGGCCGGCATCACCGACGGGCTGGTAAGGCTGTCAGTAGGGCTGGAAGACCCCACTGACATAATCGGCGATCTCGCAAGCGCATTGAGCTGTTAACTCAAATGAAAAGAAGGGAATACACCAAATGAAGTGTCGGGTAGCGGATGAAGGTGGCTCGCGCATTTGCGCGCGGGACAGCCGTGCCACTTCGCCGGGCTGCATTAGTCCGGCTCAAAGGAATTTGTTGACAATCATAGGCCCCACTCGTTATAAAAGGATCTCCTCCTCGATGGAGGACAAAGACGCTGATGACGAAGACCCAGACCACTAGCACAACAATGCGCATCGCCACCACTACACGTGGTTGGACGATGACACGCACGCTGGTGGGGGTCTTTGGACGCGGCGCAAAGTGGTAGCTTAAAAAAAAGCGCCTAACGGTCCAACGAACCCGCACCAGAAGATGCTCTGGTGCGGGTTTTTGTTTTTGCGCGAAAACGTTCGTCACGCCCGTGAAACCACGGGCAAGATGCGCGGGCCGCGGTCGACTTAATGAGGTACGGAGGAATCCTTGCATGAGTAGCAGAAAACCCATCGTCTTGAAATTCGGCAGTTCCGTCCTGCGCAATGAGGACGATCTGCCGAGCGCGGTTCACGAGATTTATCGCTGGTGGCGCGATGGCGCGCAGGTGATTGCGGTAGTGTCGGCATTTGGCGATACCACCGATCAATTGATGCGCCAGGCTGAAAAAGTCTGCGATAACCCTGACCAGTCAGTGTTGCCGAGTCTGCTGGCGACAGGCGAAGCTACGGCTGCGGCTCTGCTGACATTGGCGCTCCGCAAGGTGGGCATCGCCGCGCGCTTGTTCGATGAGGTGCAGGCAAAGCTGCGTACTGTCGGCGGCGGAATTGATGCCATACCGGTCGCAGTCGATGCGTCGCGTCTGCTCAACGAATCGCGCCGCGCCGTGGTGGTGTTGCCCGGCTTTGTTGGCCGCGATGAAGCTGGAGACCAAACCTTGTTGGGTCGCGGCGGATCAGATCTCACAGCGTTATTTCTCGCGCACCAACTTAAAGCGCACTGTGTGCTTGTCAAAGACGTCGACGGCATCTACACCAGCGATCCTGCTTGCAGTACTGCGCGCGTATCGCGGTTTGCGCAGGTCGGCTATGAAAGTGCGATCCGGCTCGGTGGCGGTGTGGTGCAAGCCAAAGCGGTCCGATTTGCCGCGGTGAACAAACTCCGCTTCAGTATCACCAGCATCGGCGCGCAGAGCGAAACCGAGGTAGGTCCATTCGCCGATCGCCTCGATGGCTCAGACTCCAGTTCGGAACCGTTGCGCGTCGCTTTGCTGGGCTGTGGCACGGTTGGCGGCGGCGTATACCAGCGGCTAGCCGCATTGCCGGAACTGTTCAAAGTAACCGGAGTGGGTACCAGGACCGGTGTGCGAGCGCGCGTCGCGGGTGTGCCGGCGGACTTAATTACCTCCGATCTTGAAGGTCTTGTGGACAAACCATGCGATGTCGTAATCGAATTAATCGGCGGCACGACGCGAGCGGCTTATCTGATCGAACAATCATTAAAGCTCGGACGAAGGGTCGTAACTGCCAACAAGGCATTGTTGGCCCACGCGGATGCGGCTTTTAAGATTCTGGCGCAAGAGAACGGCACGTCATTCGAGTACAGCGCGGCCGTCGGCGGTGTGTTGCCGGCACTGGAAACGATTAAGCGGGCCAAAGCAAATGGGCCACTGCAGAGCTTTGCGGGCGTAGTCAACGGCACGTGCAACTTTGTGCTGGATCAATTGGCCGGCGGCAGCGAATTTGGCGCCGCCGTGAAACTGGCCCAGGAAAAAGGTTTTGCCGAAGAGGATCCTCAGCTCGATCTCGAAGGCACTGATGCGGCGCAGAAACTAATGCTTCTGGCGCGGGCCGCCTTCGACACGAATCTGCCTATGCATTTCATCGCGCGAAAAGGGATTCAGGAATTGAATGCTGGGACGATGCGTCAGGCACAGGAACGTGGACGCGCAATCCGGCTGGTGGCCGAGTGTAAAAAGACGGATGCACGCATTGTCGGCAGCGTGATGCCCGTCGAATTGCCTTTCAATCATCCGCTCGCTCAGGTCTGCGGCGCTGAGAATCGCTTGATAGTTCAGCCCGAGCTGGGCGAACCAATTGTCGCTTCCGGAACCGGCGCGGGACGTTGGCCCACCACCGAAAGCGTCATGGCCGACATCTTCGAAATCAGGCGACGCCAATCGGCGGAAGATTGGGAAGCAACGGAAGAATTGGAGGCCTGCGCATGACACTGAAAGCTGCGACACGCTGCGTGAATTCTACGTCGAGTAGCGATCCTTTTGGCGCGATCGCGCCGCCCATTTATCAGACGGCCACGTTCCAACAAGCCAGCGCCGTGGAATTCGGGGAATACGACTATAGCCGGAGCGGTAATCCAACCCGGACAATCCTCGAACGGCAACTGGCGGATCTCGAAGGTGGCGCATATGCTTCCGCTTTCGCCAGTGGCATGGCGGCGATCACAGCGTTGACAAGGTTGCTCGAGAGCGGCGATGAAATTATCGCAGGTGACGATCTATACGGGGGAACGGTGCGGCTGTTTGAAAGGGTGCTACCGCGCCAGGCGATCAACGTTCGGTACGTCGACACGACAGATCTCGACGCGGTGAGGCGTTCACTGTCACTGCGCACCAAATTAATCCTGGTCGAGACGCCAAGTAATCCACTGCTGAGAATCTGCGACCTGCGCGGCCTGAGCGAAATCGCCAACGAAGCCGGCTGTATATTGGCCGTGGACAACTCGATGCTTTCGCCCATACTGCAGCAGCCGCTGGTTCTGGGTGCTGACGTAGTAATTCATTCGGCCACGAAATTTCTCGGCGGGCACAGCGACGTTACCGCCGGCGCCCTGATCACTAACAATCCGGCGCTGCAGGAACAGATCGCATTTCAGCAGAATGCCGAAGGGGCCGCTCTTAGTCCGTTCGAATCATGGTTGCTATTGCGCGGGCTCAAGACGTTGGCGCTCAGAGTTGAACGGCAAAATGAGACGGCCGGGAAGATCGCTCGGTTTCTGCAGCTGCAAGCGGGCATTACCGAGGTCTATTACCCGGGGTTGAAGGATCATCGGGGCCACGAGCTTCATCGTAGCCAGGCCCAGGGTGACGGTTCGGTAGTGACCTTCACCACCTGTGACTCGGAAGTGTCCCGAAAGATCGCTGAGGCCACCAAACTGTTTGCTATTGCCGTAAGCTTTGGATCAGTCGGCTCTACCATTAGTTTGCCTTGCCACAT
>JBKPEE010000061.1:0-9571 GCA_046728235.1 Acidobacteriota bacterium | reverse complement strand
CTCGGACACAAAGGAAGGTCAAAGCTTTGTTCTAGGTCTTTGGGGTGTTCGCTATCAAGTGAAAGATGTGAGTCGTTCTATTGCGTTCTATACGCAACAACTCGGATTCAAGCTAGACCTCCAACACTTGCCTGCGTTCGGCCAGGTTTCGGTGGAGAATCTAAAACTTATACTCAGTGGTCCCGGAGCCTCGGGTTCGCGTCCGATGCCTGATGGCCGTCAGCAGGAACCGGGCGGGTGGAACCGCATAATCCTTCAAGTCGACGATCTCCCTGCTCGGATTGAAACGCTCAAGAAGGGCGGGCTTCACTTTCGCAATGAGATGGAATCCGGGCCCGGTGGCAAACAGATTCAACTGGAAGATCCTGATGGTAATCCGATTGAGCTTTTCGAGCCAGGTCAATAGTTGGAGCGGATTATCGTGAGGAGCTCAAAAAGGAGACGGTTATGACAAATACATTCGGGGAGCCAGTCGCTCACGCGCAGATGCTCATCCGCAAACCAGTTGCTCAAGTCTTTGAAGCACTCGTCGATCCGTCAATCACGTCCCGCTTCTGGTTTTCGAAAGGGAGTGACAAACTCGTAGTCGGAAAGCGAGTCCGCTGGGATTGGGAAATGTATGGCCACCACACTGAGGTCGACGTGAAAGTGATCGATGAGAACAAGCGAATTCTTGTCGAGTGGAACGGGCCCGACAATCCGAGCTTCGTCGAGTGGACGTTCGAGGCAAGAGGTGAGGCCAGAACGTTCGTAAGCGTCAAGAATTCGGGTTTTGGTAGCGGCGACGCAAATGAGGTCGTGGCTGAAGCTATTAATTCAACCGGTGGATTCAGTTTCCTACTCGCAGCCATGAAAGTATTTCTGGAGCATGGGATCGAGCCAAACATCGTCGTCGATCATGATCCCGATGCGCTTGTCGAAGATTGGGCCATGGGTCAAGCAGCCTGATCCTCATACGGGAACAGTTCGATGAGATTGCTGGACGGATCAACAACCCAAATCTGAGAACCGCCCGGCCCGCTTACGATGTCGTCACGACGGAACTTCACGCCGGAAGCGCGAAGTCGCCTCGCTTCGGCTTCGATGTCGGATACTACTCACAGGGTCGCTGAAGCACTGGCTGGGTCACCCGGTGTCGCGGGATCGGGCTAGAGCCAGCCCGCCAAGCACCACTGCGATAAGCCCGAGCACCAGGGCAGCGGCGCCGCCAGCTACTCCGTTTCCGCTGCCGAGACCCCCTGTGGCGACGGCCAAATTCAGCCCGCCATTGACTGCGGCGATCAGTCCCGCCACCAGGGCCACGATGGCCCCCGTTCTCCCCTTACCGGGGCCGAAACGACCGTAGGATCGGCGTAGAGCCAGCCCACCGATGATCACGCTGCCCAGCCCCAGCACAGCGACTGCGGTGGCCCAGAGTCGCCGGGGCGTCGCGCCGTGAACCGTGGTGGCGGCTGGCTCGGAAACGTGCGCTGCCACCAGCACGACATACACAAGTCCCGCGAACAACGCAACTGCAATCAGGGCCCCGAGAATAAGAGCGAAGGTTCGTTTCATGTATTTTCACGCATTATCCAACAGCGCATGAGTTCCGTATTGGAAAAAATTGACCACCTACCCAACCAGCGAACTCAGGGTGTGAGATTCAGAACAGCCTGGCCACTCTTCAGGTCTGCTGGCACTGACACGTGATCGTGCACCACCAGCCAGACGCCATCAACTCGCCGAAAACACGCTGTCCAACGCACCCACAGGTCACTCTTGTGACCGTCAGCCATGGTGCCGCTGACGTGGTTGAGGCTGTGAGCGAACGCAATTTCCCCCTGTGCGGTGACGTTCAACTCGAAGACCTCGTAGTTGATTGGGCTAGTGCGTGCCGCAAAGAATTCTTGCCAGGCTTGACGTTTATTGTCGGCCCCGGCGTATCGCAGAGGCGGATCGAGATCGAATGAAACGTTGTTCGTTGCATACAGAGACAGGACACCGTCGATGTCCTTCGCTCGAACCGCTTTCGCCCAGTCCTCTACGCGCTGACGAACGAGATTTTCAACCACGGCGTTCTCCTTCTCGCCGCCAGTCGTCCTTTGCATGGTCGGAGTTGACGCGCAACCGGAGAAGACGCACAAACCCACGGCTACTTCTATCAACAGCGAAACGATTCGGACGGCTTTGAGTTTCGGCATAACCTGGATTCCATTATCAGACAGCGGATCAGTTTTGTATTGGAAAGAATTGACCTAGTCGACCAGCGTCGCGTGATTTTGCACCACGCATTCACTCCGTCGACGAACATATTCCGTGGGGCTCAGGTTAGAGAAGAATCGAAAGTCGTGAATCAGATGCGATTGGTCGTAATATCCACAATCCACTGCCACTTGCGCCCAATTCGGCTCAGCTGCGTGTCGCACTGTTTCGAGCGCTTGCCGAAAGCGCTGGACACGATAAAACAGCTTGGGCGACATGCCGACCTCTCGCGTGAACAATTGACTGAAGCGGCGTTGACTAAGGCCAGCATCCCGCGCGACATCGCGAATCCCCAGGCCGGAATCGGTCCGACCGAAAGCATCAAGCGCGAATCGCACGGCGTAATGACGCTCCAACGGCTGGAACAGATGCGCCACGAGTGTTCTCTCCAACAGATCAAACCGCTCTGCCGGCGTTTTGGCTACGCATAACCGCTCGCGAAGTTCTATCGCCGAAGTCCCCCAAAGCGCCTCCAGGTCAACATGTGCATCTGCCAGTTCGCTTGCTGGCATTCCAAGGAACGGAAACGCGCCGCCGGGTCTGAAACGCACGCCAATGACGGAAACGAGTTCTCTCGTATCAATCACGAAAGGTCCGCGATGAGTCCCGGAGACGACTGCTCCGGAAAAGCGTTTGTAACGCTCCGGTTTCGTGGGATCGTAAATCCGAAGTTCGTTCTCGTGAAGATTGATTCCCAGATCAATCGTGCCACTCGGGGCAATCCGCTCTTTGGAATGCGCCGGTGCATCACTCAGCAGCCAAAGACGTTCGACGCAAGTGTCGAGTGGCCGAATCGGCGCTCTGGAAATAAATTGCATAGGAACAATAGGATATTTGAAGAGAGCTCCTGACTCAACGGGATGACTAAACCGTAAACTTGTCTGCCGAAAGATTCCCGTCCAGTCGCTTTACGTTCGCGCGATTGCCTATGAGGGTTGGTAGCTGTGCTCTACCATTACGGACAATCTTATTACGCGTACCAGTAATTAAGTCTAACTGTACCCAGACGTGGTTATGGTTCCATACAACCCTTATGCCAGGCGAGGAAGACTTCACAGTCAGATACACGTCGCCCATCCCACCCTCGCCAATCTTTGAGCGGATTTTGTAGCGACCGAGTTTGGTGCCGGCTTCAAGAGTCATTTCTTGAATCCACTGATCATGACCACGTCGCTGGTCGTTTCTCCTCTGCTAAAGGCGAGCTGCTTACCGTCGCGCGAGTACGCAAAACCAAACATCTGACTTGCCTTAAAGTTGGTGATTTGTTTCGGCTGGCCTCCGTCCCACGGTTGCGACCAGATATTGGAAATCCCGTTCTTCGTATCGACATATAAGATCGATCGGCCATCGGCACTGAACTTTAATATCGTCATGCTTGCGGTTGGCGGCAGCTCGAGAGTCTTGACCGGAGGGCCGCCGGCGGAACTCATGATTCCCAGAAACGACCGAAACTCCGGTTGGTTAGTATTAAAAAAATACAAGATGCTCTGGCCATCGGGAGCTACTGCCTTCACAAAGGCGTTTTGATCGACCAACCGCTGCGGAGTCCCGCCGTCGATCGCGGCCTTCCATAATCCGTCCTCATTTGAATAAAGAACCCATCGGCCGTCAGGGGTTAGCACGGCTGGATCAAATCCTTCGCCGAATTTTCCATTGGTCAGTTGCACGGGATTGCTACCATCCATGTTCATGCGCCAAATGTGCGAGGTCCCTGACCGATTAGAGTTAAAGACAATTGCGCGTCCATCGGCAGCAGCCGAAGGCATGAAATCATCGGCGGGGTCGGAGCTAACCGGTCTTTGATCGTTGCCGTCAGCCTTCATAACCCAAATATCGAAATTGCCGCTGGCTTGTGAGTCGTAAAGAATCGTTCCATCTGGCGTCCAGCTGACATCAAGGCCATCAGGGCCTTTGCCGGTCGTTAGCTGCTTGGGATGCTCGTCGTCACCCACGTTCGTCACGAACACGTTGGCTTGTATGTCGGACTGAATCGTAACCAGCGTGCTGGAATCGGCGGTTAAAGAAAGATCTTCATAGTCACTCAGGTCGTGCGTGATGGCCTTTGACTGACCATTCTGATAAGGGACAAACCAAAGCTGCCCCTTGAAAATGTTGTGGTCGACGGCGACAGCGATGAGTCCGTCATCGTTGAACCATGCTATTCGTCCAACACTATCCCAGCGCGTCGCAGTGATCTGCTTTTGCTCGCCGTCGCTGACACGAATACCAAGCAGCGTCTCAAAAGTAACACCCGATTCCACCCCCCGCAGTGGACAGGCCACGGTGCGTCCATCCGGCGACCACGCCGGTCCGCCGGTGAACATTTCCGGGTCGTGATGCAGCGCCAACCTACGCTCTGACGTTCCGTCGACATTTGCGATCCAAAGCCCGCTGGTTTGTTCACCGGGACTCCATCGCAGATAAGCTATTTGTTTACTGTCAGGTGAAATCGTGACGGCGCTATCCACGTCCCGGACCAGGGTAACGGGAGTTCCTCCCAGCACGGGTACGCGGTAAAGCAAACCGACTCCTTTACCGACGTCTCGGGTGACATAGAACACATAGTTTCCGTCTCTTGAAAAGGTTATCCCCCAGTAGACGACCGCCGCCGGCGGGACGATCTGAACGTTGCTTCCGGTCAACGTTTGCCTCACCCAAAGGCTTTCTCTTCCGGCATCGCGCATGACGTGCACAATGTACTTGCCATCGGGCGAGATGCTGGCATGAGTGGCCCGTCCCGAAGACGTAACGCGCGCGAACTTTGCCAATTCGAAAGAGATGGCCGCCTTATTGTTGCTAGTCAGTTTGTATACTCCGTAACTAACGCCGGCGATCAGGATCCCCGCCAGCGTCAAGACGGAAGCTATCGCGAGCTTGTGCCGTTTGACCTGCGAGACGAGATATTCCGCACTTGAGGGATGTGTTGAGAGCGAGTCAGGAGTCAAAGTCGCCGAAGAGTGAAGCGACTGACTCGTCGCGGTGCTGGCTGTTGATGGCGGCGCCGTTGTGTGCGGTTCAGTGCCCTGCAATTCTCGCCGCACATCCTTCAATTCAATGGCGACATCCTTGATTGTCTGGTAACGCTCGTCAGGATCCTTCGCCAGGCAGCGACGAACGATTCGCTGCAGGTCGGCAGGTGCGGTTGGATTGATTTCGCTGATCGGCGTGACTGGTTCGCGAATAATCTTGTTGAGAGATTCGACCGCGTCTTTACCTTCGAACGCTTTGCGACTGGTTGCGGCCTCGTAGAGGATGCAGCCGAAGGAAAAAATGTCCGAGCGATGATCGATTTCATTGACAAGGCCTTGCGCCTGTTCCGGCGACATGTAGCCGACAGTCCCCATGATCGCGCCGGGCGTGGAGTGCCGCGGCATGATCGCGGTTGCTAATTCGCTGCTGCCTGACCCCGGCAACTTCGCCGGCTCAAGCAGCTTCGCTAACCCAAAATCGAGAATCTTCGCATGGCCGTCACTCGTGACCATGATGTTGTCCGGCTTAAGATCACGATGAACGATGCCCGCCGCGTGCGCTTTGGCTAAGCCTTCGGCGACATGCTGCAAGTAGCGCAGCAGCTTTCGCAGATCCGTCGGGCGTTCGTGAATCAGTTGACGCAGAGTGAACCCGTCAACGAACTCCATAGCGATGAAGTTGATGCCCTCGTGCTCGCCGACCTCGTAAATGTGCGCGATGTTAGGGTGATTTAGCGCGGCTGCTGCTTGTGCTTCCTGCTTGAACCGGCGCATGCGATCGCTGTGCGCAGCGAGTTCCGCCGTCAACACTTTCAAAGCAATGTGGCGATGTAGCTGTGTATCTTCCGCGAGATAAACGTCACCCATGCCGCCCGCACCAATCTTCGAGCGGATCTCGTAACGGCCGAATCTTGTGCCGGGTGAAAGCCCCAAGCTGTTCGTCTCCGAACTATCTTAATTCGGCGTGCCCGCTGACGCCAATCGTCATTTTTTCAACGCCGCGGTCCAATTTAGAATCACCGTAGGCGGCGGCGCGGTTGGCTCTCCAGTCCGAGTTCCAATCAGGAATCGCTGTCCGTCCGGAGTGACATCGAACTCATGAAAGTTGCCGGCCCAGGTCAGCAGTCGGGCCTTGAAAAGAGCTTTCGGCGCACTGAATTCAAATTCGTTCCCGCCGGTTTTCACCGTTGCAGCCATTACCGAGCCGTCGGCGGCGATGTAAAAGAGTTCGCTTCCATCGCGGCGCCACACGGGAAACCTGCCGCCGTTGGTCGAGATGCGCTTCTTGTCGGAACCCAATTTTCCGTCCGCCGAAAATGATTGGACATAAATCTCGAAGGTGCCGGTGTCATCTGATGAGTAGGCGAGCCAACGCCCATCGGGCGAAAACTGCGGTGTGACTTCGTCGAATACCGAATCCAACAACTGATACTCTTTTCGGTCACCGAACTGCGGCAGCACCCACATATCGAACTGCGTCTTCACTCCGTCTCGCAGCAAAATGATAAAGCGGCCGTCCGGCGACCAGGCGACGGGAAAACTTGTTTCGCTAAGCAAAGTCTCTTCAGGACCAAGTCCATTTGCGTCTTTCACAGTGATGGCATTTCCGCTGTTATAGACGATGGTCTTACCGTCCGGGGACCAGACCGGTATCTGACTGAACGTTGAGGTGATCCGCAGTCCCGTTCCCTTTTCGAGATCGATCACCCAAAGATTTTGGTCCCTCTTCACCACCAGGCGTTTGCCGTCAGGCGAGAGGTATGGGTCTTGTCCAACATAAACTTTCGTCGGAGTGTCAATCACACCGGTTTGTTTGCCTTGGCGGTCAAACCAGGCAAGCTGGTAATCTCGCAGCCATTGTCCCTGCCAAACCAGAATGCCATTGTCGGAAATAGAAAATCGCTTAACCGGGGCGCGGTTCTTTTCGCCGGTAATGATTGGCATAGACTCACCGGCCACCGTTAGTTTTTCCGCATCGAAAGCCTGAGCGACCAGCGCATCGTTTCGCAAATAGATCAGCCAGCCTGGCGCAGCGTAAATCGCCACCCCGGTGTTTGTAACAAGCTGTTTGACTTCCGGCGAATTCAACGAGCCGACCCAAATGCCTGCTGGTTCGCGGTAGAAAAGAAAATGACGGCCATCGGGCAGAAAGTATGGAAAACGTTCTCGCGTTACTTCACCGGCTTCGGTATGAATCGGCTTTGGCTCGCCGCCTTGCGCCGACACTTGCTGCAGCGTGGTGCCGTAAGCAGGAGCGAACACGATTACGCCGTCTTTGTTCCACGTTCCACCGACCAGACGAGCTGCGTCACACAATACTTGCGCGTTGCCACCCGAGAGATCCGAGCGCTTCAGCTTTCCCCTGGAACCATATGCAATTGAGCGGCTGTCAGGCGACCAGAACGGCTCCAACGCGTACTCAGAACCTGGCAGCAGTTTTACTTCAGATGAAGCCAGATCACGAACGTAAAGCATGGTAATCCCGTCCGCCGACGCAGCGCTAAAAGCGATCTTCTGACCGTCAGGTGAGATGACTGCCGCGTCCGCCCACACATCGTTGAAGGCTAGTTCCGCTGGTGGTTTGAAAGAGAGGCGAACGGCGTGAGCATCTGATGAGGAGCGATTGAAATAGAGCAGCGCTAACGTTCCGACGAGCGCAAAAAACAGGACGGCGCCAACGATCCAGGCGAGCTTTGGGTTGGCGAACCGTCGGGAGATTCCGGTCGAGCCTGAAGTATCGAAGATAATAGTTCCCACCGAAGGCGTTTGGCCCGAGCTGATCGCGCTTCCTGAAAGACTCTCAATCGCGAACGCTAGATCGCGCGCTGAATGAAAACGCTCGGCAGGATTTTTCTCCAGACAATGGCGGACGACGCGTTCGAGCGCGGGTGAAACTGTCTTGTTTGTCTCTGAAAGGTCCGGCGGATCTTCGCGCAAGATCGCGCTGATCGTTTCAGCGTTCGAGTCGCCGCGAAACGCCCGCTTGCCCGAAAGCATCTCATAGAGAATTGCGCCGAAGGAAAAGATGTCTGACCGATGATCGATGTGCTGGCCCTTCAACTGCTCGGGCGACATGTAACCCATCGTTCCCATTACCGTGCCGGGATCGGTGTTCACTTTGCGCGTGGGCACGTCAGTCTGCGGTTGGTTTCCGTCAATGGCAGCGGTAAGTTTCGCCAGACCGAAATCAAGAATCTTCACGTGACCATCGTCGGTTATGAAGATATTGTCCGGCTTGATGTCGCGGTGAACGATGCCTTTGTCGTGCGCGGCTGCCAGGCCTTTAGCGATTTGCCAACCGTAATCAATCGCTTTGCGTTGTGGCAGCGCAGCGCCCGACATCCGCTCGCGCAGCGTCTCGCCTTCAAGTAATTCCGAAACAATATAGGGCGCGCCATCGTGTGTGCCGATGTGATAGATACTGAGGATGTTTGGATGATTGAGCGCGCCGGCTGCTTGCGCTTCCTGCTCAAACCGCCGCAGGCGTTCCGCATCCTGCGAATAACTTGACGGCAAAACTTTGATCGCCACATCGCGACCCAGCTTCGCATCGCGCGCGCGATAGACCTCGCCCATGCCGCCTTCGCCGATCTTGGAGACGATCGTGTACTGAGCGATTGTGGTTTTGGGGGAAATGGTTTCGCTCATACTTATTGGTTCATTGATTCAATGAATCATTGAGCCAGGATCAATCCTTTTCACTTCGGCTGCTCAAATTTCTTCAGCAACGCCTGAAACCGTGGATCGCCGCGCAGCGGATATTTAAGAGAACTCGCGGAGCATGGCCGCCAATTCTACCGGTCTTCGATTCGGTAAGCGAGTTTTGTAATCATCAAGACTTCATTGCCAGCCAATTTCTGAGGAAGCAAACATCGTGAATCCAAACCACCAAGACCGAAGGCCTTAGCTTTGTCGACGGTTTTACTCCGGCTTCAGTTGCTGAGTTCAATATGGTTGATGATGAGGACTTTGAAATCGCAAAGGCAATACTTTTATTGAGGCTTTTCTCAAGAAAGAACGAACCCTACGGACGAAACTGCGTAGTGAAAGTTCATTCGTTGAGCGAGGGTCCGTAACTTATTGAAATGATTGGTGCCGAGGGTGGGAGTCGAACCCACACGACCTTACGGTCAACGGATTTTAAGACCCTTGGAGTCCTACTCACCAAACGTGACATAGCGAGATTTACTAGCATTTACTGAACTGGCGGCCATCAGAGATCACCACGTTCACATAAAGTCCCGGCACATCTTCGGCACATGTCCCGGCTCATTTTCCGGATCATCTTAGGGCCTCATTTTGGGTGCTCGGTGCGCGTCAATCAGAGGGCTGCGGCGCCGCCGCACAACACCATGTTAGCC
>JBKPEE010000060.1:0-19058 GCA_046728235.1 Acidobacteriota bacterium | reverse complement strand
CTGTTCGCCTGAACTTGAATTAGTTTTGACCCAGGCTTCGAGCGTCAGCGCGCCGGTGATATTGACACTGACGCTGTAAGGCACGTCGACATAAGCGCTCGACCCGTCCAGCGAAAGCGAATTCGTGTTTGACGGAGAAGGGCTCGGACTCGGACTTGGTGACGGTGATGGTGACGGGGAAGGGCTGGGGCTCGCACTTGGTGACGGAGAAGGACTGGGACTCGTACTCGGTGAGGGAGAGGGGCTCGGCGTCGGCGTTGCCTCAGTCAAAAAGAGGCTCTGCGGGGTCAAATCGGCGTACGCATATGTCCCAGGATTCAGCGTTTTAATCGCGTGCTTACCCTCCTGTTTAATATCTGCCGGTACGGCTGCGTCTGTCACCATCAAGGTCGCATAGATATTGTCCTCAAACACCAACGACTGAACATTGGACAATTTGATTTGATTGGCCCTCTGAGTGAAGTACGACCGCCTCACGGTAACGTTGTTGGTGTACACGACTTCCAGGCCAGGTGTGTTTTGCAAATACGCATAGCCCGCATAGCAATTCTCAATTTCGAGGTTCACCGCAGAATAAATAAAGTAGGTCGAACCACCAGCACTTGAGTTGCTGTTGTTATTCTTCAGCACTATACGCTCAGTTCGAGTGATGGGCTTGCCACGATCATTGGCTACCCCAACGTTTGCTCGCACTGATATGCTGTGCAGTGCACCTTCATCAAACCGGCAATTCTGAATTGTGACCGGAGTTTGGAAGGTAGCGCCTGAGTTCTGAGGCGCATTAATGCCATTTATGACTTCGCGAAGATTCCCTGCGGGGTCCTCTACTTGAATCCATGAATATGGCGTGACATAGGGCTTGGAAAGGTATGCTTCGTTGAGCGTTCCGTAATCGATGAAGTCGCAGTTGTCAATGAAGACCTTGCGCCAATTGTAAACCTGGACGAGCCCCTGGCTGCCTCCCGCATCAGCAAAGCACCCCTTGAATGTAGAATTGGTGATGGTCAGGCCAGACCAGAAGGCGCGGATCAATCCATACGGCGCTACGACGCCGTAGAAATGGCAGTTGTGGATAACCGCGTTCTGCACCTCAGTAAACCTGATGCCCATGCCCGTATCGAAGGTCACATCCATTCCACCTCCGGTGAACGCCAGATCTCGAAACTCAATTGATTCAGCATGGCCCAGGTCGATTGCGGGCGTTGTGGTCACTGCCGTATAAAGCTCAATGACTGAGCCCGAGCCGGTCCCCTCGATAAGAATGTTGTTTGCGTCTCCGAAGATCTTCGCGACAGGTGTACCGATTTTATAAACACCAGCCGGAATGAAAATCTTTCTTGGTCTTCCGGGAGAGCTTGCGGTGGTTAGAGCGTCAAGCAACGCGGCAGAATCATCCGTTGAACCGTCCCCCACAGCCCCGCACGCCTTTAGATTGACCTGCGTGTCGTCTGCCGGGCACGCTGCATAACCGGCGGTTGAGACGGACATTAACACCGCGAGGAAAAACAGTTTTCGTATTCTCATCGGGCACACCTTCGGACGTCTGTCGGGAAAAAAATCGATTTGGCGCATGAACGAAAAAACCTCTGGCTGAGTTTTGATTTCTAAAGCGCTCTTCGATGACGAGGAATGATTTTTCCTCCAATGTTTTTGCGAATCTCGATTTTTCCGACAGACTCCGTTGGGAGCGAGTCGGATGGCCTGGGCGGGCTCGTTCCGGTTCGTGAGGTGAACCTGTTCCAATAGACTATACCACAACCCAAATAGTCGACTTTTTTAAAATTCTTCTTAGTTGCTCTTCGAAACAAAGCTGCCACTCCCGCGGCGTGCGAAGCCGTCGGTCGCGTAGGATCAAATCCTCAAAGGGAGGCCCACAATTGCCAACCTCGCCCAGTTACATGAATTGAACCTCGGGAGCAGTAGAGTTAGGTGGGGTGCTGACGGAACTTGCGCAAAGACAATGCGGATCGAAGGCCGTGTCGAGTAGCGGGCCGAGCTCTGGTTTCACCTTGTGACTCTCAGCCCGTGGCTACGACGAATTAGCGTAAGCCGCTTATCTATTCACGAGTTGCTGACATCAATGAAATAAAGATTGTTGGCCACTTCAAACTGATCCTTCTTCAGTGGCGTCTTCATCGTTTTCCATGCAGTCGTGGGTTGAATGATTTGCCAGTTGTCTTTGGTGCCGACGCGCACTGGCATGGCAAAACCCGGTTCGTCCACCTGCCAGCGATAGGAAACTGAACCGGTGGCCTCGTCGAATTTCAGCTCGAGTTTTGGAATCGCAGTGTGGCGCAGGTACTGGTTGAAGATCGGCGCCAGGTTCATCTTTGTTTTCTGATTGAACCAGTTGACGATGTCTTCAGTCATGATGGTCTGATATTTGAAGTGCTGGTAAAAATCTTTCAGCAAGGACCACCAGTGCGCGTCGTCATTTATTACACTGCGCAAGGTATTAAGAAACAGCGCGCCCTTGAAATACATATCCTGGGGCGGCGTGGCGTTTATGCCGCGCGGCGGAATGATCGGCTGCTGATTGCGGACCTTCGATTTATATCCGTTGACGTACTTCAGGCCGTCGTCTTTGCCGTACATGTATTCCACATACAGGCCTTCGAGGTAGGTCGTCCATCCTTCATGAATCCACATATCTGACCGATCAGCGGCCGTAATACTGTTACCGAACCACTCGTGCCCGCTCTCATGAATGATGATGAAGTCGAAGCGTGGCGAAATGCCGACTCCGGTCCAGTCGCGCTCCAGATAGCCATTCGCAAAATGATTCCCATAAGTGACCGCGCTTTGATGTTCCATCCCCGAGTACGGCGCTTCGATCAATTTGTAGCCATCTTTCTTGAATGGATATTCGCCAAAATAATGCTGGTAGGCTTCGATCATCCCTTTCGCCTGGGCGAACTGCTTTCTGGCTCGTTCGAGATCCTCGAGCAGCGCATAAAAGTCCATGGGCACGTCGCCGAGATGATCTGAGAAATGTTCGTATTTGCCGATGTTCAATGAGACGTCATAGTTGTTGATGGGGTACTGGACCAGCCAGTCCCAGCGCGTGTAACCATCGCCAAGATCGGTCTTGCCGATAAACTTTCCGTTCGACACATCGGTGAGGCCGTTGGGTATGACGACGCTGATCTGCATCGATTCGACTTCATCTTTCCACTGGTCTTTGTTGGGCCACCAAATGCTCGCGCCTTCGCCCTCGCAGGCGGTGAAGATCCAATCGCGGCTCGCCGGGTCCTTGCCAAAGGTAAAGCCTCCGAAGCGACCGATGGTCTGGGGCATTCCTGAGTAATAGAAATCGATCGTGTAAACCCCGCCCGCATGAAGTGTTTCGGGAAAGTCGACGAACACCGCTCCCGAGTCGCGTTCGTATTTGAGTACGCTGGGTTCCCTGCCCTGAATGACTTGAACGATCTTGTCGACCTTCAAATTGTCATAAAGATCGAGCTGAATCCGCGTGTCGTCCTTCAGCATGCGAAAGCGAATAGTATTTTTCCCGCTGATAAATTTCTTCTGCGGATCGACGCGCACGTCGAGGTGATAGAAAAGGAGATCGTTGTTGGCGCGATAGCGGCCGTATTCGCCACGCAGAATGTTGGCATGGGTTGGCGTGGCCGACGCCGGTGGTCGCGGACCTGTTTGCGCGACGACCGAAGCAACGAAAACGAGGATAAACGAAGTTTTTCCGATTGAGTATTTGGCGGCGGACCAGGTAACCATGAGAGGTACTTTACCCGATGAAGGCGGGTGTCAGAAGCCCCCCTTCCTCCCCCCGGAACGCCCGTGACAATCCGGAGTGCCGCAAATGCTACTTTAGGACATCGGTTTGTGACCTTTGCTATTTTGAGTGTCGCATTTGAGTTGCAGGATACTTGCGCCTTTGTTACAATTTTGTCCCCCGATAAGGCTAATGCCCCGGTCTTCCGTAGGATCCTTCAGATATAATTCTTCACGCGAGCGAGGCGGCCGGCGACGTATGCGCCCGATTGATCGTAATCAACGCCGCCTTTTGGAGTACAAAATGAAGCGAAGTTTCCTCTATGCCTTTTTGTTTGCCTCCTTGTTGGCGCTGATCTACCCGCAGCTCCCAGGAAAGATCGTTCACGCGGAAAAGCCTGGCAATAGCCGCAAGGCATCCTCTGACCTGAAACACAAGGTGGATAGCGGCCGGGGCGATGACCTGGTCCGCGTAATTATTCAACCTGTCGATGCATGGGACACTACGCTCGAATCGACGGTCCAGGATTCGGGCGGCCGCAACGAGCACCAATTTCAGCACTTCCGCCTCCGCGCAGTTACGATCTCAGCAAAGGCCGCGCTTGAGCTTGCGAACCGGAATGATATTGCCTATGTTTCGTTGAATCGCGAGGTGAGGACTCTGGGCCATGTTTCCTTAACGACCGGCGCAGATGCAGTCCGCACCTGGAACTGCTCGACGATCGACGGCGTCGATGGGACTGGTGTTGGAATCGCTGTGCTCGATTCTGGCATAGATGCCGATCACACATCCTTTATTAACGGAAGCAATTCTCGGGTGATTGCCAGCCAGGATTTCACGAGCGAAGGACGCACTGATGATCCTTACGGCCACGGCACGCATGTAGCTTCAATAGCTGCCGGCAATGGCCGGGTCTCGTATGGTGAATACCTCGGCATCGCGCCAAATGCGAATCTTATCAATTTGCGCGTGCTGAATTCGGAGGGCGTGGGTTCGACTTGCTGGTTGCTCAGCGCGCTCGACTGGGTGGCGAGCAATCGAAACGCCTATAACATCCGGGTTGTTAATATGTCCCTCGGCATGCCGGCCGTGGATTCATACCTCAACGATCCTGTTTGTCACGCGGTGCGCAGCCTCGTCAACTCCGGCGTCGTCGTGGTCGCGGCGTCGGGAAACAATGGAACCGATGGAAACGGGAATAAGACTTATGGACACATCCACTCGCCCGGCATCGAGCCATCGGCAATCACGGTGGGTGCTTCAAACACTTTCGGCACCGACGCGCGCGGCGACGATGCAGTTACCTCATATAGTTCGCGCGGACCCACGCGCGGGTATTGGACCGACGATGCGGGAGTAAAGCATTACGATAATCTGATAAAGCCTGATTTAGTTGCGCCTGGCAACAAGATAGTAGCCGCAGAAGCACCACAGAATCTGCTCGTAACGGAATATCCGCAATTGGATGCCGGGGTCAGTTCTATCGATAACCGAAAGATGATGTACCTCAACGGTTCATCGATGGCAGCGCCGGTCGCCGCGGGCGCAGCCGCGTTGATGTTACAAGCTAATCCCACGCTGACGCCAAACTTATTGAAGGCTTTACTTATGTATTCGGCGCAGCCCCTGGCCGGCTTCAACATGCTCGAACAGGGCGCCGGGGAAATAAATATAGAAGGCGCCGTAAGGCTCGCGCGAGCCGTCCGAACGGATCTCACGGCAAGTACTCCGCTGGGGGATCCCCTGCTGACTACCGGCGATGTACCAGTGCCACAGACGGTGATCGCCGGTCAAACCTTCGGCTGGTCGCGTGGCATTATTCTCAATTATACCTACGCCACGGGCGTTGATCTGATCACAACTTATCAACTGATCTATCGATCTGGTGCTCTGCTAAGTGACGGCGTCATCACCGGAGACGGAGTCATTACGGGCGACATGACAATGATCTCTGCGGGCGTCATTACCGGCGACCAGATCATGACAAGTGACGGTGTCATCACCGGTGACGGTATTCCATTCCTTCCCATTAGTGCTTTATTCGGCAACTCGGCCAGTTTGAGCGATGGCGATCTGCTGGGTGATGGTGTGATCACCGGCGATGGTGTGATCACCGGCGATGGTGTGATTACAGGAGACCTGACTTTGCAGGCGCAGGCCGCCACCGTCGATGGCGAGGCGACATCCTCAATGCCATTGCAGTTGGACGATGGAACCGATTGCGTGGACAATTCAGTATACAACAACGGTATTCAGCCACCTTCCACAAATTGAACACAGGGTTTCCCGCGGGTAAATAGTCCGATGGAGGCAGCAGCATGTACGCTACGCGACTAACTCTCGATGAGTTGAACCAGGATTCATTCTCCAGGATCCAAGAAGCGAAACCTCAGTTTGCCAGACTATACATGTGGTCGGTGGTCGCGGCTGGTTGGCTGATGATTTTATTCTCGGCAAGCCGACTTCCGTGGAGGCAGTTCGATCTTCGCTTCGTCGTACTCGCCGTGATGGTGGCCATTAGTTCTCAAGCCGCAGTCCGAATTCCTCGAGTCAGTGGACGCGTAACGCTGGGTGATACATTCCTCTTTTTAACCATCCTGCTCTATGGTGGCGAGGCTGCGGTGCTCATGTCAGCCCTTGAAGGCATTTGCGCAACTGTAAAGATCAGCAGAAGACCGCGGACGATTCTGTTGAATGCTGCCGTGCTCGCGATTTCAACCTTTCTCGCCGCAACCGCTCTCCGGGTCTTCTTTGGCTCGCCCACAGAAATAGTAACGGCGGCCAATTCCGCTAATTTCCTGGGGGCGATCTGCACGATGGCTCTAGTTCAGTATTTCACGAACACCTCGCTAATCGCCGTCGAAAAATCCTACAAGATTAACGAGTCTGTCTGGCAAACCTGGAAGAAGTATTATCTCTGGACTTCCATTACATGTTTCGCCGGCGCGTCAGCGGCCGGAATCATCGCCCATCTGATTCACGTATATGGCTTCTACGCAGTCCTCGCCACCGTTCCCATCGTCGTGATCATTTATTTCACTTACGACATTTATTTGAAAAACCTCCAAGCTTCAGAGGCCCAGGCCGGTTTGGCCCAACGTCATGTCGAGGAGCTGTCGAAGTATGTTGCCGATCTCAGACGCTCCGAGGAACAGCGCGGCCAATTATTGTTGCGCGAACAACGCGCACGAACTGAGGCGGAAGCCGCCAATCGCATGAAGGATGAATTTCTGGCGACACTTTCACACGAGTTGCGCACCCCTCTGACCGCACTTTACGGTTGGGCCTGTTTGCTTACTGAAACCACCCTCGCAGATGAGGTTGCTAATAAAGCCGCAAAAGCGATTGAGCGTAATGCCAGAATTCAGACACAACTCATCGATGACTTATTGGATGTCTCGCGCATTATTTCGGGTAAGCTCCATCTTGATGTCCGACCAATGGATCTTTCTTCGGTAACTGAAGCGGCAATAAGTGTGGTGCGCCCGGCGGCTGATGCCAAATCGATCCATCTAACATATAGCCATCCGCAGGTAGTGCGAGCAATTTCAGGGGACTTTGCGCGTCTGCAACAGGTGATTTGGAATCTGTTGTCAAACGCCGTGAAATTTACGCCGGAAGGTGGCCGCATCGAGGTGCGCCTCGATTACAGCGACACTCATGCGCAACTCACAGTAGCCGACACCGGCAAGGGTATCAGCAAGGATTTTCTGCCGCACGTCTTTGATCGTTTTCGCCAGGCCGACAGTTCTACGACCCGAGGGTTTGGAGGACTGGGCCTGGGTTTGGCAATCGTGCGCCACCTGGTAGAGCTTCACGGTGGGACCGTCAACGCGGAGAGTCAGGGAGTGAATTCGGGAGCGACCTTCATGACATCCTTTCCGCTAATTTCGACCAGACTTGAATCTCCCATAAGTCATAGCGGTGAGCACGACTCTGATGACCTGTCAAAGCTCGCGGGGTTGCGGGTGTTGGTCGTTGATGACGAGATGGACACCTGCCAGTTAGTTAGTCATTTCATCACGCGCAGAGGGGCTGAAGTAAAGACTTGTGGAAGCGCTCGCGAAGCGCTGGAGCTGCTGGAACAATGGCGGCCGGATGTCTTACTGAGCGATATCGGGATGCCCGGCGAAGACGGATACAGTTTAATAAACAAGGTGCGCGCGCTACCGCCGGAAAAGGGTGGACAGACGCCTGCGGCCGCCTTTACTGCTTACGCCCGTGAACAAGATCGCGAACGTGCCCTCGCCGCGGGTTACCAGATGCATATTGCCAAGCCGATTAGCTCGGATCAGCTGGTGTCGGCACTCGCCCAGCTTGCCGGGATTGATTTTGAAATATCAACCTCCGGCGTTCGCCCGTCATCCCTCGCCGTTAACTGAAGTGGCTGACGGACCAGCCAGTCCAGCGCCGGTAGCCACCGCCGAGATCCGTCTTGCCAAAAGACTCTCCGTCCGACACGGCTGTCGTCATCTCCTGTACGTTGAAGGCGCATGTCAGAAGCCCGTCGTCCGCGCACGCCCGTGACAATCGCGCTGCCGCGAATACTACGCGCCTCTGACAGGTGAGGACTAGCGGGCCGGCACAAATTCGAGCCTGGACTTGTTGATGTCCAGCAGCGGTCCCAACTCATACACATTCCGATAGCCATAGCTGTAAAGGGCGATATAGGTCGAGATATTCAACGAGGCAATGGGCGCTTTAGTGGGAAAGGCTTTCTGTTCGCCTACGAAATTGTTGTTGCAATAGATCAGGATGCGCGCATCCTTGTCGGGCAGCATGCGGTTTAGGCTTTCCACGGTAATGTCGGGAAAACTCAGATTGACCGCGCCTTTGATGTGCAGTGTGTCGTATTTCTCGCGACTGCGCGCATCCAGAATGATGGTTCCAGGTTCGCGGCTCATGGCGATAAATTCATCTTCAGTCAGGCGCCTGGATTCGCGATACGTGGCCGCCTCGGACGCCGTTTTCAAATAACCCTGGATGTCGATGTTGGGATTGACGATGGTCGCTTTCTTCTGGGCGCCGGCAAATTGAATCGAGCAAGCAAAAACCAGGGCCAGGATTAATGTTCTTTTCATGTGGAAAAGACCTCCCTGCCACACGAACGATCGAGCGAGTGACGACTTGCGAGGGATTTGACAATTTTTTCCTGGCGGTGTGTGGGGCAGGTTAGATTTTTTTCGCGCTTCGCGCTCAGTGCGGACGAGGACGCGCTCCCGGCATAAATCAGAGCCGATTAATCGTTCCGCGGCAATTCCCTGCGCCACAGTGACAGCGTCGTGAATCCGGCAGCAGGGTCTCTTCGTAATCGACCGTTATTTCTTCGCCGGCTTTGATGTCACGCCGCGCGAAAAACAGCACGTGGCCGTGGAGGGTCTTCATATAGGCATTCGGATCGCAGGAGTGGTTTATATAATGGGTGCCGTTGCCGCCGCGCGCGCCGTCGAGGCTGAAGCGACCATCGATATCACAGATGCGCAGGTGCCGGCGGCCGCGCGCTCGCTTTCTCGCTTCCAGATCTGAGATTCGCTCGCCCGTGTATTCAGCAATTTTTTTCCGGCGCGGAAATGGTTTTATGGCAAAGCAGCCCTTTCCACTGATCGGTGATTTTCGGATCGAGAGACCCGGCGCGAGTTTGAGTTTCACCCACTCATTGTACGCGAACGCGGCACTCCACTGCTTGTGCCAGCGTCCAATAACACTTCGGGTTCGTGTGATTTCGTGGATCAGTATTGCTAACAACACAGCACGATCCACGAATCCACACGAACCAACACGAAATATTCACCCGGCATCGACGTCGAGTCTCAGCCTGTGATCTGTCCCGTCGGGTGTTAATCTCTAGCGCAACTCAATTACTCATCTGTGGCGCGACATACCGAATTGATTTCATCTCCGCCAGCGCTCCCAACTTCTCGATTGGCAACCGGCCAATCACCATCTTCGCTGTTTTCGGATCGAGGATTATTTCGAATCCGAGCTCCTTCAGCTTTTGTATGGCGTCGTCTGATTTCTCAACGAACCAGATTTGAATCTCGGCTTTACCGTTGTGAATGAATTTGACTTCATCGGCCGCCGGTTTCGACTTCGGATCCTTCAGGCGATCGATCACTGCCAGAACGAACGGATGAACCTTCGCCTGCAGCGCTGCACGCTTTTGCTCAACGGAAGTAAGCCCCCTGACAGCAGTCACTTCGTCTGCTTCAGTTATCAAATTGCCGCTCGGTCGCGCTGCTTTCGGCGGCGCTGGAGTTGCCCCGGCGCCCGCGCCGCCAACTCCGCCGGCGACTACTCGACCGTTTACCGGTTTCGATTTCTCGGCAGCGCGTGTCACCACAACGCTCTGTGACACGCCGGGCATGGCGTTTGGAGTGGAAATGCCGACTGCATAGCCTAAGGAAATGGCGGGACCGTTTGCGTAGACCTCGCCGAAAACTGCCCTTCGATTAACACCCTCAGGAACCTCGACGGGCACGTCGATGCGACGCGGCTGGCCACCGTCAGTGACGACCATTTCTTCCACGGCCACAAAGGAAGTGAATTGCGTCAGCAAACGATAATCCAGGCCGAGTTGAATGATGTTTTGCTTGACATCGTCCTTCATCGTGCCTCGTTGCGCACCGTTGAAGTCCTGGCTCATCAAGTCGTCGACGCGCGTTCTGGCCCATAGGGTCGCCAGCACATCGTGCGCTTGGGAACTGGAAAAGTCGACGGGAATCTCGCGCACAACATCGCGCCCCGACATTTTTCCTCGCAGGCGAATCATTCCCTTTCCGTTTCCCGTGTAACGACCGCTCACGACCACCGGCTTTGCGCTAAACAAGTCAGGAATGGTTTTCGGATAAACATCTGACACGGCCATGCCGTTCCAATCGATCGATACGTCGGTCAGCAACGGATTGCGCACCCGTTCATGAAAGCGTCGCGCCGCCGCTGAGCCGTCATCGTTGAGCCCAACGTATTCGACTTCACCACGCCCGTACTTCGCCATGTTGTCGAGCAGGAACCGGTTTACACTGCTGCCAATCCCAAACGCAAACACGCGCGCATTCGGATGTTTCTGCACCTCTCCGATGATCTCCAGGTCATTGCCCACGTAACCGTCAGTCATGAAGCAAACGACGCGGACATGGTCCGCCTTGTCCGAAGGATCCATAGAAGCTTTGATCGCTTTCATCATTTCCGTGCCACCAGCGCCTTGACGCGTCGCGAGAAATGCCTGAGCCTTCTCCAGATTTTCCTTTGTCGCCGGCACCGGCTCAGGAAACAGGATGTGCTCGTCGCCTGAGAACGTGATCAAATTGAAAGTGTCAGAAGGATAGAGGTTGTCAAGCGCAAGTTTCATCGTCTCTTTGGCTTTCTCGATAGGAAAGCCATACATCGAGCCGGATGTGTCGAGCACAAAGACGAGTTCCTTGGGCGTTACATCTTCCACGGTGACGCGTTCAGGCGGTTGCAGTATCAGAGTGAAGAAACCGCCGCCCGCCGTCGAGTGTGTCAGCACAGCGTCAGAAATTTTTGTGCCGGCGACATCGTAGCGCAGAATGAAATCCTTGTTTGGGATGGTCGCCAAATCCTTCAAAGTTACCTGGGCGCGGTGATTGTCGGGACGATCTACGATGACGTCGTGGGTTTTTGAAGTTAGGCCATCGATCGGGACGCCCGCGTCGAGCGAAACCTGCAGAGAGACATCATGGCCGACGCGCATGCCCTCAGGCACTGGCTGTGGCGTGATCTTTGAAGCATCCGGAACTCGGTCCGTGTCGGGCGCAAAACCATCGCCGGATGCGCCGGTCGGTTCACCCGGGATGTAACGCGGTCCGACGACCATCGGGAAGACAAATTCGTAGGCGCCGTCTTCGTATTTCAGAGTCTCGACGTAACTGATGGTGATTTTGATTTGTTCACCCGGAAGAATATTCGCCACCGATTGAGTGAAAATATTCGGCCGCTCCTGATTCAATAAGCTCGCCGTTTGGCCCCTGGTCTTCGCGGCTTCGTATACGGCTTCTGCTTCTTCACGTCGCAGAATCTTGCCCCGCACCGTGCGATCGCCGACCAGCATGGTCATGTCGTCCACCGCCGCATTCTGTGGCAGCGGGAAGGTATAGACCGCTTCAATTTTTTCCTTGAAAGGGTTTTCGAATTCCTGTGTGACGGTGACGCGAGAAAGGAAACCGCTGATCTGCGCTTTTACGTCCGTGTGCTTGAGGGGACAGACGGCTTTTGGCTTGCCATCCGGATCGACGATTTGCAGTGCTCCCTGAGTTGTGCCGTTCTGCGCAGAGGCCACTGAACCGGAGCCTCTGAAAGCATTGAGTCCAATCAATGATGCGGCCAGGACGGAAACGAAAAGGGAGAATTTGAGAATGGATTTCTGCGACATGCTTTTGTCCTCCGGTACGATGCGAGTGCGCAAACGAATTGAGCGCGAATTTTCTTGTAGAGACGCCCAAAATGAGTCTCTGGTTCCCGATTCTCTGGGGATAGAACGCGGAAAAATTGAAAGCTTGCAACCTTAATTGCGCGGACTGGAGCGCAAGCGTCCTCGCTTGCTCATCAAACTTTGGAGGGAGACTGCAAGCGAGACGCTTGCGCTCCAGTCGTCTCCCTGCGATTGCCGCCGCACTACAAAATCTTTCTTCAATACAGATTGAAGTTGTATTCCAACTGCATATAGGTGGATACGACTTGTCCGCCGCGCATCGCCGGTACGAAACGGATCGATCGCGCCGCCGCGATCGCCTTTTCCGTTAATCCGCAGCATAGCGGGTGGACTGTCCGAATGTTGGTCACTTGTCCGGAGCGCGAAAACACGACGCTTAGTATTACCGTTCCGGTGATCTGCTGGCGCCGCGCTTCTTCTGTGTATTGGGGTTCAGGTTTCGACAGGACGCGCGCCCGGCTAGTCACCTCGGTTGGTCGATACACTCGATCGAGATCAGCCTTCGGATTGTTGCCGGTCGCCCCACCCCCACCGCAGCAACCGCGACTGTTATCGTTTCCGCCAATGTTACCGTTGCGTCCGGGTCCGAATCCGTTGCCTTCACCTTCACCAACACCGGTACCTTTGCCGGTACCAACTCCGCCGTCTTGACCTGGACCGTTTGACGGCGTAGCTGATTTCGATCGCGGATCTCCATAATTCGGGACCGGCAGGTCTTTCCACAATACCGGGTCAAGATCGACTCCCGCGACGGGCAGAGCCTGTGGTAATCGAGCAAACGTCGTGGAAATTGGAGCCGGAATCACTGAAGGCTGGGGGATTCGTCCCTGTGACTGCGCCAATTGCGAGCGTTCGCCGCCGCCGCCGCCGCCTTGAGCGCGCGCCGGCGTGGGACCTGAGCCCTCGCCCCGACCTTTGTTAAACCCGACGCGACCATTGTCGCCCGCACCAACACCCGATTGCTCGTCAGCATGTGGTGTAGTCTGAAGATTAAACATGATTGGCGATGCCAGGTCATAAGAGTCTTCGCTGATCGCGCTCCGTAAAGCCTGTTTATCGATCACCGTAACCGTAAGGACGACGCAGAACACCGCGGCGAATGAGACTGCCAACCCGGTCATCAGATTTCGCCGTCCGCATGCCAGTCTCACACTATGTTTGATTTGTGCGAACTGATCGGTCAGAAACAGAAATGGATTGGCTTTAAATCGCGGCCAGACAGAGCGAGTCTGTTCGACGAGAAACGAGATCTGAAACGCCAAACGACGGGCCAGCGAATCGTCACTAATAATTGTCGGCCGGTAAGCAAAGGCCGCCTGCTGAGCTCGCGACAATGTTTCCCCGTCGACGGGACAAAAGTTGAACTGGTTCCGGAATTCTTCACCACATACGCCGCATCTCTTCATAGCAAGCTCCTCTCCGGTTGAATGGACGTTACTGGGGAGACTGCTGCTGTGGGTAAGGCGTTCCGACACACTACGACGCGCGACGCGCCGAGGCGGAATTCGTCCGGCGCAGTGTTCGCTCTGCGGTTATGCTGGACCGGGGAGACTCTGGTTAGGTATTACGAGAAGCGAATGAAAAGTTACGAAGAATGATAGCGTTCACCAATCAGATTTCAAGCCACAAACGCTGCTATTTCACTTTCAGACTGCGCGCGATAGCGTCGGTTTGATTACGAATGCTTAGAAGTTTCTGCCGTAAGCCCGTAAAGCGGAGAATATAAACGGTATGGGGATCACTTTGCAGATAATAAGTCCGACCGGCCATTGGTTTTCCGGCTTGCGTAAATTCGTAAGATGCGGTGAAGCCGTCAAGCCGGCCATTGAAGGACTCTTGCTTACCGTCGACGAAGCCGGGAAGAAATCGGGTGCGCTGATCCTGGTCGCGGTGCACAAAGTCTTCAAGTTTCAGCCCGTCTTCGAGCACTTCCTTGCGAATGCGCAGGTAACCGTCGTTGCGATCTCCGTAAATGAACTCCGTCTCCTTATGCACGTCATCGGGCTCGCCGACCTTGCGCCAGGTGGCTGACGGAAAATCGACGGCAAACTCAACCTTTGGACCTGTATAGCTGTATTCCTGGGCCTGCACGCCGGCCGGGGCGATCACCGAAATCATGATCAATAGCAGGAATCCGCCGAAACAAGTGGTAAGTAATCGCATTATTCAGATCTCCTCTGAATTCTTTGGTTCAGATGCAGCCTCGTGAAGTGCTGTTGTCTAGTGGGCCTTGCTGGCGCTCACTTTTCCGAGGCTGCGATTGCCTGACGCTGATGAACCACCAGCTCAGCAATGCCCTTCTTGGCCAGGGCCAGCAAATCATCCATCTGTTCCCGTGAAAACGGCGATCCTTCTGCTGTTCCCTGCACTTCAATAAAGCGGCCATCGCCCGTGCAAACGATATTCATATCGACTTCGGCGCGCGAGTCTTCGTCGTATTTGAGATCAAGCAATGGCAGGCCGTCAACGATGCCGACACTGATGGCGGCGACCTCGGTTACGATCGGAGACTTGGCAATTTTCTTTTCCGTCATCAGGTGTTTGCAGGCAATTGCCAGCGCCACATAGGCGCCGGTGATGGCCGCCGTGCGCGTACCGCCATCGGCCTGTAATACATCGCAATCAAGAGTGATGGTGCGTTCTCCGAGAGCGCGGCGATTTGAAATTGCGCGCAGGCTGCGACCAATCAATCTTTGGATCTCATGGGTGCGGCCTGACGGCCCTCCGCGGCCAAGTTCGCGTTGCGTTCGAGTGTGCGTGGCCCGCGGCAACATTCCATATTCCGCAGTCACCCATCCTTCGGTGCGCTGATTGCGCAGGTGCGGCGGCAATTTGTCTTCGACTGACGCGGCACAAATGACGCGCGTGTTGCCCATTTCGATGAGCGCCGATCCTTCCGCATGCGGCAGAAAGTTTGGCGTGATCCTGATGGCGCGTAACTCGTCGAGGGCCCGGTCGTCAGTGCGGGTGAACTCAGTCATTGGTTCATTTGCTCATTGGTTCAATCGATCCTCTCCCCAAACCTCCACCGCCTCCAGACGCGAGGGCTTTGCTCCCAGGAACCTTTCGGCCACGCGGGAGAACCTTTCCGCTGCGTCGGTAACGTAGAAGTGGTCCAAATCATCGCACAAGTGCCGCTCGAGCGCACCAGTCGGCATTGTCAGTCGTGCCAGCCCCTTTTTATTGAGCAATAATCTTACTTCCGCAGCCATGGCCTCGCCGGAATCGATCATTCCCACTTCGTCTCCAACTGCGGCTCGAATCACGTCGCGCAGAATCGGATAATGAGTGCAACCAAGAACCAGCGTATTGACCCTGGCGCGCAGGTCTTTGAGATAAGTTTCCGCAATCGTGCGCGCCACCTCGTTGTCCGCCCAACCTTCTTCCGCCAAAGGAACGAACAGCGGGCATGAACGCTCGATGACCTCAGCCTGCGGGTCAGCTTTTCTGATCGCCCTCCGGTACGCGCCGCTCTGGACCGTCGATTCGGTCGCGATTACTGCCACGGTGCCGTTGCCTCCGGCCCGTCTTCTCAATTCCACTGCGGCCCTGGCGCCCGGTCCGATAACACCGACAACATGAATCTCCAGGGCCGCGCGAATCGCCGGCAGCGCCAATGCCGAGGCGGTATTGCACGCCACCACCAGTAACTTGATTCCATGCGCCGCCAGAAAACGGGCATTCTCAACCGCGTATCTCTCCACAGTTGCGAGCGACTTCGTGCCGTATGGCACGCGGGCAGTATCGCCGAGATAGACGAACCGCTCGTTCGGCAACCGCTTGTGCAGCGCGCGGTAGACGGTCAGCCCGCCCACGCCACTGTCAAAGATACCGATGGGAAGCGATTCGTTCATGACGACGCAAAGCTAATCGAACAAAGACGATATCACACGATCACTCGCTCGACCGCCTTCGCCGCCGGCACCCGGTATTGATGCAGCTCGACGCGCGGGACGCCCGTGCCGCAGCTAGGCAGTCTCTGTCTCGTCTGCCGGACAGCAGCGATGTTGCTGGTCCTTATCCATCAATTCGATTTCGCGCTTTAGCTTCTCGTTCTCGAGATGCTTGCGCTGCAAATCCAGTTCAATGGACTTATGCAAAGTGGGTTCGCAGATGTCGCAGTCGTCGAGGCAACCTTTGACCAGCACACCAGGTGTTGGCAACGCCGACTGAACCTCAAACGAAAACTTCTTTTGCGCATCCGGCGAAACCACACCTCCGACTTTGTCGAGCAACCCTTCATCGACCAGTGTTTGGTCCAGTTGCTTCAGGGCCGCCCGCCGCACATCGACAGGGGGTATTTCCTGAAACCGTCCGACTGCCGCGCCAACGCTCACTGCGCCAACAGCTGCTGCCAATCCGCGTTTCTGAGTATCTGTTGCCAGCACGTTTACCGAAGTCAGGCCCACCGCCGTGCTTTCTCCCAGCGGCCGCAACGTGGCTCTCGTAAAGTCACTCGGATCCAAAATGACGCGCCGCTCGATAGATTCGAGCGTGTATCGCACGGTCTGTGTCTTGTTGATTTGATAGAAGAGAAAGGTGACCGCATGGCACGTATTCGGATTGGTAAACTCACGGGATGCCGATTCGAAGTGATCTTCAGACGTGCCCGCGGCATGGGAACGGCTCTGCACTTCGCCGACAGACACACTCGATGCTTTCCGCACCGCCTGTTCAGAAGCATGATGCGATGATTGAGCGTGCTGGCTATGCTCGCCCAGGAACGTAGCAGTCGAGTTCGCGTCGAAATTCCCACTCATACTGGCTGACCCGCCGAGGCCGAGAATGTCCACGCCGGCGTCGGCCTTGCCGTCAACGTGCGCGTGGGATTGATTACTTGATTTCGTGTTGTCGCGCTGTTCGGTATCCATCAGCGAATCGCTCATGCTTTGTACGTACAAGGATTCCTCTGACGATTGCGTATTGCGATACGATAACGAACTCGAACTGTCGAAAGTGAATCTGGTGCGCCGGTCCGAAGTAAATAGTTTTACCTTTTCTCCTGGCAGCAGTGTGGTCGTGTAAAGCAGGTCTCCAAGAGCGAGCGGGCCGCGGCAACGCTCGAAGCGAAAGTGCAGCTTCACTTCGGCAGGAACCTCTACCTGGCGGTCACGGACTTTAACGGAAACGTTATGGTTCAAGCGATAGAAGAAATCGAGAGTGTCGCAAATATCCAATGGTGTGAGCGGTGGGCAGCAAGGCATTGAAGCTACGTGACCGCCGTTGTCAGCGGCGAGCTTGGTTTGATCTTTCATGGGATTGTCTCTCCTTTTCTTGGTTGGTCCTGTCTTTGGGCGACAGGTGAAACGGATTTGCGAGGAATCGCTCTCTCGGACGGTTCTCAACCGGCTCGGTCTTCAAAGGCCTAAATGACAACCGATTACTTTGAGAGCTGCTGGGGGAAGTCGGCGCGGATTCTAATTCGATATTGCAAAATTTGCAATCGCATTCGCACGCGTGGGCCCCTGCATCAACAGCAACGTCATTCCGATAACTCGAGGAAAGGCAGATAAGGGAGCGCTTGATCATCGCATCTCGCTAATCTGCTTTTTCGTGCCTTGGTAATACTGGCGACGTGCAGGATAAACTTTCTCTCTACGGTTTCGAGGTCCGCTTAGCTTTAATGTCGGCTATCTCGTGCTCCAATGAATCCTTTGCGTTGGGCACGAGCTCGAGGAATTTATCAAAATCCAATTGGGCTTCGGCGTCCTGGCCCTGTGATAGCAACACCAAACCACGCGAGCGATATGCCGGCGCAAATTTCGAATTGACCTTGATGGCTTTGTTGAAGTCCGCAATCGCATTCTCAAGGTCGTTTCGCTTGCGATATATTTCGCCGCGATCATGGTAGGCGTACACGTTATTCGATTGGATCTTTATCGCCTTGTTCAGGTCGTCCACAGCCGCGTCGAGGTCGCCCTTCTTTTCATACGCCATGCCGCGATTGATGTACGGACCGGAGCGCAGCATGTCAGGAAGGTCCTTCCCAATCTTGATCGCTTCGGTGAAGTCAGCTATGGCTCCGTCGTAGTCTTTGTTACGAACCTTCGCATTGCCACTCTGGATGAGTATGCGGATTTGCGCATTCTCTTTTTCATATGGATCGCGGGGCACTTGAGCGTGCGCCACAAAGACAGCAAATGATGAAAGAACTATGACGAGTAACGATCGGATCGTGAGAGAAGTTCGCATAACGGATTGGTTTTTTTGGCTTGCTGCTTACTGCCTGCTGCCAACTGATTTGGTGGAGGCGCCGGGAATTGAACCCGGATCCAAAAGCCAACGCCGAAGGACTCTACATGCTTAGCTGTTTCTCTTTTCGCGTAGTCGGTACGCACGCCTCTGGCGTGCTTATTTCGTGCACCGGTCAAAGCGTGCCTATCGACTACGCGAGTTTCGCTCATTGCGGAACTAAGTGAATCAGCAAGACGTTCGAACGAGCTAGTCCGGCTTTAATCTCGCCCACCTTCACGGACCGAAAAGGCGGGCCAGCTCAACTAAGTGACATCTCAGACCGCGCGCTTGAGCAACTTGCGGCGAGACGCTCGCGGGCTATTAGGCCGCGAGAGCTAACTCGTTAGAGTTGGCAATTGTGTTTCCCTGCAATTTGATAACGAGCCCTACAGAGACGGCCCGGCATGCATCGCGACGGACGTTACGGCCTCTGTCGAAGCCTGTCGCCCCCATTCGTGAAGCTGGGAATGATTATAAGGGATGCGGGCGGAGATGTCAGGTTTGCCCGGTTGCAGGTGGTGATGCAGTTTCAGATCGAGAGGCTCCGCGTTGCTGGGAGCGCGGACGTCTCGTCCGCACTGAGACGCGCAGCGCGAAATGATCTTCGGCAGCAGACCTTCAGCGAAAACAGACTTCGCGCCT
>JBKPEE010000059.1:0-26700 GCA_046728235.1 Acidobacteriota bacterium | reverse complement strand
CTGTATCTCTGCATCGAGGTCAATCTTGCGCTGCTCCACCAACTGAAGAATCGCGGCTGCGGTCATAGACTTCTGGACGGAAGCAAAGCGGTATGCGGATTCGGCTTTGGCCGGAACTCTATTCTCCAAGTCGGCATACCCAAAGCCTTTCACCCAGATGTAGTCATCTTTGACGAACCCAATGGTCAGTCCAGGGACCTTATTCTTCTCCATTTGCTGATGGACGAACTCTTCAAAAGCGCGGAGCTTATCCGCGTACCTGTCAGAAGTTTGCGCGAATGAAGTTCGGACAGGTTGCGCCGTAGTCGGCGCGATGGGGAAATGGCAGAATAGGATTGTAATTGCTGCGAGGATATGGAGTCGTTTATTGTACAAATCTTTCATCTTCCAATTTATTTGAATCCTCAATGCATCTGATTCGCTAATATGTGATGCTCGACAATCTGTTATCCAGAAGAGCCTTCCGAAAAGGTAAGCACAGAGTCGTAGCATTGTTGCTTCCTCAAGAGATGACGAATAGGATCTCGTCCGCAAACTGTGATGCTCCTCCTACCACGATAGATGTCGAACGTCTGAGTTGACCGGACGCCGCGACTTCACGCAACCTTCGCCGCAGGCTTTGCTGCAAAAGTGGTTTTCTGTCGTCCGCCGAAGCGGACTGAATGATAATAGCCCAGCGCTTTAGCGCTGGGTGTAGCGACGGAATTAATTAAGTCCGTGAAGCGGACGACTGAAAATCTTCGTGTCAATACGGGAAGCGGTAGCGACCGGATCAAGAAGAATGGTGGCCTGATGATCCACCTCGCTACCGCTCGGGGTACTGACACTGCTCAGCCGTCCGCGTCACGGACTTATTTAAAAAATCTGGATCGCCGCTCCACCGATAAATCGGTGGGCTATTATCATTCGTCGGCTTCGCCGACTTTTGCAGCAAACCTTCGCCGCACCAATTTGTCGGAACCGCCTGCGGTAGCGGGCGGGCATTTCTTTACATGCTCCCGACCCTCCGGCCCTCCGGCCCACACGAGTCGTTCGACGGCGCATTAGGATGGGGCATCGCTTTGAGACTCATGCTCTTTGCTTTTTCAGCGATGTGAGTTCGAGCGTTGCAGGGATTACGATTCCTATTATGATGCCCATACTAACGTTATGAAACATCGTCCCGTACATGATGCCAATGCTGAGGCTGATCAGGAATCGATAACCTCTCTCATACCCGTACATATACAGACTAGAGAGAATAGCGCCGATGGTCCACCCAATAATCAATCCGTTCAGCACGCTGCCAAAGATAAGTCCGATAATCAAACCAAGCACGATTCCTGTGCCCACATATGGAGCCACATCTTGCCTAAAGACTCTCAGCATTTCCGGCAACACAGCTTCTCCTCCTCAGTTTGATTTCAAACGAATAACTCCTAGATGCGGCATAGAGGTCTGTCGAATTGTAAATACGCAAGAGTGATCTCTAGAGTTTCTATGCAGGGCTCAGCCGCCCAACGTCAGAGTTGACCAGGCGGCGAGAATTCATTCAACCTTCGGCGCGCCAAGTTTGATGCGACACACGTTCCCGCCGCTCCGGTCCAACGATGTGTCGGGCGGCACTCTTGCTGAAGATCTTCATTCTGCGCTCAGTACACGTTTAAAAACCCGGAGAACTTGACCGGGGCGAGTCTGGAATTCGGTCGGTCGTTCCAAGCCGGGGTATGCGGCACAAAAGGTGAAGCGGTCGTCCTGGAAAGAATAGATCGCGAGCAATGTTTTGCCGGCGTCCTCCCCAATCGTGTCAGTCCAGTCGATTGTCTTCGGGCTCTGAGCGGGATCGATCCTGTAGGTCCCTCTAATGGGGACGCTCCCGTCCGCAAGAGTTACGACGAACTCGCTATCGGTGAACGTCGTGCTTGGGTCCCAACCCTGCTCATCATCGAGGGGCTGCTTGACGCCGTCGCGCTCGTAGGCGATCTGCTTCCAGGAGCCTCGAAGTCTTTGAAGCTCTTTCTCAATAAGCGAAGCGTTCGGCTTGAGACTCATTAGCCACCTTCTTTCGTTTCCGCCCAACGTCTGAGTTGACCGGCGCGATTTCATTCAACTTCCGCCGCACCAATTTGTCAGAACCGCCTGCGGTAGCGGGCGGGCACTTCTTTTCCCGCCGCTAGCGAATCACGATGTCGGCAATCTGGTTTGCAAGTGTCCCCAGACCGAGTCTGCCGCCGCCTTCCAAATTGGTCAGTATGATCAGCGCGAAGCGTTTCTCGGGTAGAATCCAAAGGTCGCTGGTAAAGCCCGGCTGTACTCCGCCGTGCCAGATTGAACCGTCCGGCGGTCTGCCTTCGCGTTTGTCGATGAACCAGCCATAGCCATATCCAGTTTCGCGTCCGTCGGATGTCTTCTGGCTTTTGGACATCTGTGCGAAGGTTTCTTGCTTTAGCAGGAGACCGTTTTGCACCGCGATCGCAAAGCGGGCCAAATCTTCGGCAGTAGAAACCAAGCCGCCTCCAGGAATCTTGTAACTCGAATCGATTAATGCCGCATTACGAAAATTGCCGTCGAACTTGCCGAAGACTTTCGGTGTGTAGCCTCTTGCGCGATTGGGTATGATCTCGTAAAGGTCATCCACATAAGTGTGCTGCATTCCGGCCGGTTTGAAAACACGCTCACGCAAATAATCCTCAAAAGTCATGCCTGACGCGCCTTCGATGACCACACCAAGCAGGGTGTATCCAAACGTGGAATAGGTAAATCGCGTTCCCGGCTCATGTTCGAGCGGGTCGTCTTTGAAAATGCTCAGAGCCTCGGTCAGGCTCGCGTAACGATTTGTCCGTTCGCCTTCGCCGGGTTTGTAGTGACGAATGCCGCTCAAATGTCCCAGCAGCTGGCGCGTTGTTATGGGAAAGTTCTTGATTGGAAAGCTCGGCGCGTATTTTTGAATCGGCGCGTCCAGATCGAGTTTTCCTTGTTCTGCGAGCTGCATCGCGGCGACTGCTGTTATTGATTTCGCGACTGAAGCAATGCGATAAACCGTGAGCGCCCCTGCTGGAACCAAGTTTTCGACATCAGCCATTCCGTAACCACGCTGGAATCGAATTTGATTATCTTCAACGATAGCAACGGAGATGGCGGGAATGTTCTGACGTGACTTGAGCGACGAAATAGCCGCTTCGATTTTTGTGATTTTGTCGGCGGGCAGCGCAGTGTTAGTTTGCGCCGGCGCGGGCGTGAGAGGCAGAAATGCTAGAACTAGCGCGACACAAACCACCCGAGGTGCCGCCGTAGTTACCGATCTTTTCATGCTTTCACATCTCCTTCGCCCCACCAATTTGTCGGAACGGCCTGCGGTAGCGGGCAGGCACTCCTTTTCACGCCCCCACCGCTTCGGTCCAAACGAGCTGTTAGCCGCCATTCTCGCCAACCACAAGCTGCATAGGCATGAAGGCGACCCCATGCTTCTCAACCTTCGGGCCGATGGGAATGAAACCGAAGCGCTCATAGACCGCAACGGCATTCAGGCTTGAATTGACTGTGAACCGCCCGCGGTTGCCAGCCCGGAGCGCAGCCTGTTTGACAAGGAGCCAAAGACTGCGGCCGAGCCCCTTGCCTTGATGAGATTGCGCCACGAACAGATGGTAAATGTGACTGTTGTCCCGCAGCGCGATGACGCCCGCAAGTTCGCCCTCGGCCTCGGCGACAAGGTACAAGAAGTTGCTCGCCGAGACATAGCCGCGAATGGCGGGCTCGCTAATTGACTCGAGGAAACCTTCGGCACCCGCGCCATCTCGCGAGAGCATAAACGATCCACTGAGGCTGAGAATCAGGCCGCTGATTCGCCCGGCATCTGCTTCAGTGGCAGTTCGTACTTGCATGGCGGCTAACGTCAGAGTTGGGGACGCGCGACTTCTTCAACCTCCGCCGCACCAATCGAGTGTCAGTACCACCTGCGGTAGCGGGTGGGCAAGTCTTTCACGCTCACGCCAATCCGGTTCAAACGATTTGTTCGGTGCGACCTTCCGAAACACACCATTCATTTGATGGTGCCTAATTTCTTCTGAAAGATTGGCCCGACGGGCTTGATGCCGATCTGTTTTTGCAGCCAATTAGCTCGATCAACGAGGGCTTGAAGATCGTTAAGATCATGCCCGGTATCGTACCATTCAACGATTTTCGGTTCGCTCGCCGCGCGTGCATATTTTAGCATTGCCGCTTCATTGAAATATCTTTCATACCGAGCAAATTGAAACAGCAGCGGAGTTGGCGCGGCATGAGGCACATAGTTGATGGCATCCATTACACCAATGGTTTTGAAGTATTTATCTATTTGCTCCTTGGGCGTGTTCTTACGAAAATCCACAAACTCTGGGTCATCACTCTCCAGGGCTATGGTAGCTTCGGTTGGAATGCCGCCCATCAACACAGCGGCTTTGACGCGCTTATCTATTGCCGAAAGAATCGCGCCCCATTGCGCGCCGGTGCTATGGCCGACGTAAGCGATACGATTTGAGTCAACGTCAGAGCGCGCCTGGAGCAAGTCTATGCCCCGACGTAAATCAATCACCGTCGCCGCATAGTTATCACGAACAGCTTCCGGCTTTTCACCGGGTTCATTCCGACGCCACGGGGCCGGGCGAACCCACGGATAATCAATCAAGAGTGAGACAACGCCGGCTCTTGCATACAATATCGCTTCCGGAAGAAACTCAGTGCGATTCCCGTATCCCCAGTGACCGAAGACGATGCCCGCATACCTGCCTTTGACAGCAGGCTCAACGAGATAAGCAGTAACACGGCCGAACCTGGGACTCGCATAGTTGATGTCATGGATGCGGACACCATCACTGTCCCTAAATCCGACTTCCTTGATATCAAGCGGCGCCTTCTGGTCATAGTCAAACATCTTCCGCAGTTCGTTGATGGAGGTGTCCTGGGAGAATGCCGGCTCGCACGATGCAACCGTCAGGAGAAACAGCAAGAAGATTGTTCTCATGTAATCCCTCAATCCAGGTTGGATTATTTGCTAACGCCGAACGAGCTGTTCGGCGGCGCCTGGGTAAATCACTCGTGCGATCGATCAACGAGCTGAAACTGCCTGCCAACCGCCTCTGCCTTTTGTTCTATCGTTTGATTTCCATCAACCCTCAATAATGAAAGATGAGTGGCGCTTGCCTCCGCCTCGATCCATCGCGCAAAACGAATGTCGCGTTCCATCCAATTATGAAAAGCCACTTCGGGTTCACTACATTGGGCTAAGACGCTCCGAACCCAGTCACGTTTGGAGTAATGCTTCCTCTGGAAGTCGGCAGTCGGGATCAACCAAATCGCGTGGCTTGGGTGCGATAGAACGCTGGCAACCTGCGCCGGCAATAAAGCAGTACCTTCGACCAGGAGAGACGTGCGTTTTGGAAGAGAGAAAATGTCTTCAAGTACCAGCGCAAAGTGTTCTCGATAACAAGCGATTACGTCTTGCACGAGGCTTTCGACAGGTTGCATCCAACGCTGATTCCACGAAGACTTCGACCATTTCGTCAAAGCCGGCTGACGAAGAGGGTCGAAGCGTTGCGCGTGAGATTCAAAAGCTCCATCAACGTGGTAAACATCGAGACCAAAGCGACTCGCGATGATTTCGCTGATTGAACTCTTGCCGGAACAGGGAGAACCTCCCAGCCAAAACACGCCTTCCAATTGACGCTTCGAGTCAGACATGATTTGAGGTGGTGCTTGCCGCCGAACGCCCGCCATCAGCCACCGCGACGAATCTTTGATTTGCGGACGTCTCGTGCATGAAAGCAAAGCTATTCGCAGTCGACTGCATGGTGTTGTTTGACACTGCCGGTGAGGGACCAAAGTAATTCATCCCTGCGTTAAATGAACCCACTTGGCAAAAAAGCCGGTCAGATTTTTGCCGCTCGCCTGTTCCATCGCTGTTTGAAAATCGGCAGTCGTTGCTGATTTGCCGAAATATTTGCGCGTGTAGTCACGAATACCCGCCCAAAATGCGGGCTCGCCCAACTCCTCGCGCAGCAGGTAGAGCACGTATGCTCCTTTGTCATAAACCAGTGTACGGTCAGCTGCGGTCGGGTGCAGCCAGTCGGGAAAGACCAGCGACCGATCTTTACCCATGTCGCGCACTTTCTGATAGCTCGCACGGTACTCTTCGATCTGACGCAAGTATGCTTCACGCCCAAAGCGATGCTCGAGATAAGCGGCGGTCATAAAATTCGCTATGCCTTCGTTCAACCAGAAGTGCGTCCAGGCGCGACACGTCACCATATTGCCCCACCACTGATGTGCCAGTTCGTGGGCGCCGAGCCATATAGCGCGTTCATTTGCCAGCACTTCGCGCCCGTAAGTTTCGCGCAGTACGGTAAAACTGCTCATCTCCTGTTCGACGCCGGCCGCTGCTAATACTTGTGTGTAAACCGGGTCGGCGTATGGGACGCCCGCACGTTCTTCATAAAAACCAATCATGTCTGCCGTATCGCGGAAGATGCGCCGTAACTCACGGTCCGAAAACTGCGTTGCCAGGTAACGTAGCTGCACACGATCGTGACGCTCCGTGAGCGTATGAAAGTGGCCGGCAGCGAAGCCAAAGGTATAAGTAGAGACAGGCTTCTCCTGCCGCCACTCATAAGCCGTTCTTTTGTTCGGTAAAGCGTGTTCTGCGACCAGTTGTCCGTTAGCGACGTTGCTCAAGTTCGCCGGCAGGATCAAGTTTAAGCGCAAGGTGGCTTTATCGTCTGGCGCATCAACACAGACCAACCACTGACTTGTCGCAAAGACGGTATAGACCTGATCTAGTTCAGGAAAGAAGCGAATGCCGCGCCGCGGCGCGCCGTGATAATCAACTTCAATCTCTCTCATCTCACCGGCTTTCGCTGAGTGAGATAACGCAATGCTGACGCGCTGAGCACTACGGACGAACCTTTGCGCTTCTCCGCCGGCGCGCACTGCATCTATTGTCAGGTCACCGCAGTCAAGCTCAACCACGGCTAGGTTATCAGTGCGTGAGATGAACTTTATCGAAACTTTTCCCGTGACCGTTTTATTAACAATGTCCGGCTCGACCTGTGCATCATAGTCTGTAACGTCGAATGGGACAGCGGACGGAGTCGAGGTTGTCTGGCCACTTGTCGCCGCCAGGGACGCGGCGCACAGGAATAATAAGAGCAACATTAATTCGGCGAACTTGCGCAACGATACCTCCTCAATGTCACACAGGCGCCTACGGTCGCGCTCACCTGCGACGGCGCATTTTTTTTGCGCGCGTGCCGTCGTCAGGTGCAGCGCGCTGTTTGGCAGCACGCCTTGTCTTTGGGCGGGCCTCGTTGGCCGGGTAAAACTCCAGCAGCTCAACCGGTGCTCCATCGTCAAGTATGAAGGCCACCCGAACCCCAACCGATGGCTCGGTCGGTGCGATCAAAATCTCCCTACCTTTTAGGGCTTCGTCCAAATCGTCGACGGCAAAGGCGATGTGCGGAACAGTTTTGACGATCTCAGGCACCTGGCAATGTGGCTCGAACCGGATCCACTCGATGCCGTAGGGACTGGTCTCAAAACCGGAGACGTGAACCCCGAGGTGCGCGACATGATGCTCCCGAGCACGAGGCTGTGTGTGTGGAATCCCGATATGGTGGTACCGCCATCCGAGCTTCGCCGTCACGGCCGGCGGCTCATGGCTCAGTCGCTTTCCGCTGTTAACGGCTCTCTTCATCTATCCTACTCACCGATTGCGATCATTTGGGCCTGACGAGTCTGCCCAACGTCAGTTGACCGGGCGGCGCGATTCCATTCAAGCTTCGCCGCACCAAGTTTGATGCGAAACATCCCGACCCGTCAGGACTCCGGTCCAACGAATCTGTTGGGTTGCCCAGAGAAATAAGGTTAGTGGCTCTAGCGTTTCGTCAACCGCATGAATCCGTCAGCACTCCACTCTTCACTTCCGACGCCATGGTGGACAAAGAACAGACCATCGGGATCATATTTCCTCTTGATGCCGCGCAACTTGAGATAATTCGTTCCCCAATAAGCCTCTTGCCAAGAGCGATTGAAGTAGTTGCTTTCGGAGACATATGAACCGGCGTTCGGGGCAACCCGGCGCAGTTCCGCCGCCGCCAGGTCAATGTCGCGCTTATTTTTGTGCGCTGCCTCAAGGTTCATCGCGGGACGCGCCAGACCCGGGAAAGCTGGTCGTTCGCCATCGGCGATAATGACCAGGACAAAAGCTTCGAGCACTGCCGGATTTGTCGCCGTGTCCCGGGACGCGGCCAGAGCTTCCGCAGATGCGCCCGCCAATCCTTTGTTAAAGTGAAGCTCGAGTTTCTTATGACGGCTGGCCGCAAATAGAGCGTCGCAAAGGCGCGCTCGCTGGTTCTCTTGCAGGAGCGATGCAGGTAACCACAGCGAGTCATAGCCGTGAAGAAAGGCACCGACCTGCCCTTGATCGCCCCTCCACCAACCATGGTGTTTGGGCGCACCCTCGCGCTTGTCCGGAACCATCGAGTTGTTGCCTTCGATGTTCCACCAATTGCGTGCCCGACCGGCTCCGGCGCCGAGCTTATCCACCACCGTAACCTCGTCCGACGAAGAATTTGCCCAATCGAAAAATGGTTTCCAGATTTCTCTCGACTGTGGCCCGGTTAGACCCTGGAAAACCATCGAGATCTTCAGAGTGTTATCCGGTTCGAGACTGATTTGCTCTCCCCAATGCGGATTTAAAAGGTTCTCGGCATAGAAACCAACAAAGCGGGCAATCAGTTTGCGAAAAGCCTCGTCAGATTTTGCCTGGATCTTTCCCCAGGCTGCGCCGAAGAATTCCGGCAGGTCATGCGTGCGCACGGTGACCCGGGTGACGACCCCCCAACTACCACCGCCGCCACCTTTGATTGCCCAGAACAGATCGGGATTACGACAAGCATTGACGATCCGCACCGCTCCCTCAGCCGTGACCACCTCGGCTTCCAACAAATTTGCTGCAGCCGTGCCGAAACCTTTCGAGAAATTACCAAAGCCGCCGCTCTGGACGAGGCCCGCCACACCCACGTCGGTACATCCACCGCCCTGGACGTAACGGCCGGCTTGCGTGGTCACAGCGTTGTACAAATCAATCCACACCGCACCTGCTTCGGCACTAACGGCTGGGACAGGCGCAAACTTGCCTTCGCACCCCTTGCCGACAAAGGCGTCGTGCAACGTGACTTTGTTCATCGCTCGTGTCCATACCAATAATGAATCCGGCGCATTGGATGTGCCGAGATAACTGTGGCCGGCGCCTTTGACCACTAATCGCAAGTTGTGGTCGCGCGCGAAGTTGATCGCGGCGGCGACATGGCGCGTGTCTCGGGCTGCGACGGCGTACGCGCTGGGGGCCGGCCTCCACGCATCCAGCCAACCGGAAACTTGGGTGCCCGCGACGTGGTCACCCAGGTAGAACGGGTTGTGGAGATTTTTCATGACCTCAGCGCATGCGACCCCGTTCGGCTCAGCCTCGCAGGGCGCGAGCAATGCGCGCGGGCGAAGCAAATTACCCTCGACAGCCTGGCTCAACTTTTCCCAGTTTGCTGTGCCAGGCCATTGGGGATCGGACGGGCGTACGCGTCGGCCCGCAAGGCTGGTGGTCTTAGCCGCGATGGGCAGGTTTCGCCACGCAACGGGCTGGACAAGACTTGCCGCCAACGCTTTAAGTAAATCTCGTCTGTTCATTTCTTGATACGCTTCACATTTCGGGCTCTAGCGATTTCATTCACCGCAACCCAGCGCCAGTTGACCGGGTGGCGCGATTTCACGCAGCCTTCGCCGCATCAATTTGTCAGAACCGCCTGCGGTAGCGGGCGGGCACTTCTTTTACGCTCCTGATGCCGCTCCGGTCCCGAGTTGTTGGGGCGGGTTGCAATATTACACGCGAGGAGTAAGCCTCCAAGTTGCGATAACTCTTTGAAACTGTCGTCGGTCGGCGCCATATCTTTGCGGCGACGTGACGAGAATTAATTGGTATTCGACACCAGAAACTATGAAGCCGGGTCTCCGAGCAGAGTGAGTTGGATAAAATCCAACTGCTTTAGCGCGAGGTCCCGACTTCGTAGAAGTTGACGCCGCCGCGCGAATTGAATCAAGCATCGCCAGACGAATCAAGTTGATAAACACGCTCCCGCCGCCTCGCGTCGAACGAAGTGTTATGCCTCGGCCGACGGGGTTATTTCAACTTCAGCTCCACGCGTTCATCGCGATGGTCCCCGTCCAAACGAAAGTCTTTCGTACACGAAAGTTTGATTGGCATTTTCTTCGCTTCATCAGGTGTCCGCACAAGGGGTAACAGTCCGCTTGTTTCGCCTGGATGAGCGCACACACGAAAGTCGTCGGGCGCGTCTGAGAACCAGATTGAGAAAGTGCCGTCCTTGGCAGCGTGGGCCCATGGGATCCTGCCGTTAATGGGCCGCGTTCCCATGACGTAAACGGTTGCGCCCGGCGGCGATTGAAATTTCTTGAAGATGATTTTGCCTGACACGCGATACGAATAGACGCTCGCGTCTGACTGCGTTGCCAGTGAGGCGGCTACGCAAAGGCAGACGAGAGCAAGTGAGCCGAAGCATTTCATCGAGCTGCTATACCGCAGAGGCATAACGTCAGTTGACCAGGCGGGGCGATTTCATTCAACCTTCGCCGCACCAAGTTTGATGCGAAACATCCTTCCGCCGCTCCGGCCCAGCGAGTTGTTATCCACCGCGATGCACAAAGCGAATGCTGTTACCATCTGGATCATGGACGTACATTTCCCGATTGCCCCAGCTTTGATCAGTCGGTTCGAGATCAATGACGACACCCTTGGCCTTCAGTTCTTTATGGAGCGCATCCACATCTTCGACGCCAAGAAAGACTACTCCGCCCGCCACTCCATCACCAGAAAAAGAGGAAACGTGCACCTCAACCTTGTCACGCGTCAGGCCCATGTAACAAGGATCGGCGCCACCAAACGGTCGATAGGCAAAAGCTTGCGTAAAACCGAGACGGTCACAATAAAACCCTTCCGCCGCGGCTGAACTGGTCGCATGCAGGACGGGAATAGCAAATTTGAACATTCCATAACCTCAGAAGGTGGCTAACGTCAGTTGACCGGCGGCGCGATTTCACGCAGCCTTCGCCGCATCAATTTGTCAGAACCGCCTGCGGTAGCGGGCGGGCACTTCTTTTACGCTCCTGATGCCGCTCCGGTCTAAAGAGTTGTTCGACGCCGGGTCTGGTTAACCCGACTTCTGTTGATTCATCCATAGCAAGATTGAGTCCGCCACTTCTTCAATCGTCAAAGTGGTGGTATCCAAAACCTGTGTCTGCCACCTGACATCACCTCTTTGCCAATTCTCCCAACGCTCCCAGCGCATTTCCGGAGCACCGCCATCGCGAATGGTATTTTGGTACCACTGCGGATCGACGGCATGCATTCGCTGCCATGCCGCCCAACAAAGCATCTCCATATTCGCAAGGTTTGAGTTTCTGGCACGCAGGCGATCTATTCGAACCACATCGGCACAATCCAGGAGACACACGGCAAGGCGATTGATTTCCGGAGCCGAAGGACAAGCCAGAACTTCACCTAAAATGATGTTTCCATTGTTGGGGAGAAGTTTTTTCTTGACAGCCCTTTCATAGAACATTTGGCCGCGCTGCGGCCAAAACACCTTTCTAATTGACCAACACACTATTACCGTTACCTGCGATGTGCAACATTTCACCCTGCATGTCTTATACTGCAAAACCAGACTTTGCTTATACGTTGCTTGATGAGCCGGTGGTAGCAGTGCCTCGCGTCGTAACTTAGTTGGAAAAGCAATTCGACACAATCGTGATCGGAACGGGCGCTGCCGGTTCGCCGGTGGCTCACCAGTGCCGGCAGGCCGGCTGGAGTGTGGCCATCATCGATTATCGTCCCTTCGGCGGCACTTGCGCCTTGCGCGGCTGTGATCCGAAGAAAGTGCTGGTGGGCGTCGCAGATGTGATCGATTGGGCCAGGCGAATGCGCGGCAAAGGCTTTGCATCCCCCAGTCCAGAAATAGACTGGCCGGCACTTATGCAATTCAAACGAACGTTCACCGATCCGGTGCCTGAATCCCGAGCGCAGGAGTTCGCACAGGCCGGCATTGCAACTTTCCGCGGACGCGCGCGCTTTGTCGATCGCACGAAATTGCAGCTTGGCAACGACATACTATCGGGGCGCTTTGTGCATATTGCTGCGGGCGCGCGGCCGGCAACGCTCGGTATCAGGGGTGAGGAACACCTCACGACCAGCGATCAATTTCTCGAATTGGACGAACTTCCCAAACGAATCAGCTTCGTCGGTGGCGGTTACATTTCTTTCGAGTTCGCGCATCTTGCCGCTCGGGCCGGCGCACAAGTGAGCATCATTCATCGGGGCAACCGGCCGCTGGAAGGATTCGATCCAGATTTGGTCGATCACCTGGTGCAAGCGACACGTCACGCCGGGATCGATCTACGTTTGAACTCTGCCCTGAGATCCATTGAGCGCAGCAATGCTGGTTTTGGGCTCACGGTTGCACACGGCGCCACCGAAGATTTTCTCGAAACCGACATGGTCGTGCACGGCGGCGGGCGGGTCCCGGATATTGACGACCTCGATCTGGATAAAGCCGGCATCAAGCGGGAAAAGAGAGGCGTGTCCGTCAACGAATATCTGCAAAGCCCTTCCAACTCAGCCGTGTATGCGGCAGGCGATGCCGCCGCCAGCGGCGGTTTACCATTGACGCCTGTAGCGAGCATGGAGGCCCAGATTGCGGGCGCCAACATTCTCGAAGGTAATCACCGAAAGCCGAATTACAAGGGAATGCCTACGGTGGTCTTTACCTTGCCTCCGCTGGCAGCGGTCGGTTTGCAAGAAGAAGAAGCGAAGCAACGGCAACTTAAATTCAGGACAAATTACGCTGACACAAATAAATGGTACTCCTCGCGCCGGTTGAACCTGGCACACTCGGCCTTCAAAGTCCTCATCGAAGAAGGCAGCGGGAGCATCCTGGGCGCGCACCTGCTCGGGCCGCACGCTGAAGAAACAATTAACTTATTTGCTCTGGCGATTCGCAACCGTCTAAAGGCAGATGATCTCCGTGAGATGATTTACGCTTACCCGACACACGCGTCCGACGTTGTCCACATGCTGAATTGATCAGGAACCAGCGCCTTCCGCAATGACTTCAATGGTCTCGCCGCACCAAGCTTCGTCGATGAGGCAATCGCTTAATTATCTCGAAGCGTTGCATGACGCGCGCCGCCACACGTTTGTATTGATTGACGATTTAACGGACGAGCAAATGATGGGACCACGACTGGACATCGTTAACCCGCTGCTGTGGGAGATCGGCCACGTCGCGTGGTTTCAGGAGTATTGGGTGCTACGGCATTTGAATGGCCGCCCGCCGATACTGCTGCACGGTGATGCGCTCTACGACTCGGCAAAAGTCGCGCATGATACGCGTTGGGATCTGCCGCTGCCGTCGCGCGCGCAAACGCTTGCTTACATGCAGGAAGTATTGCATCGAATAACGGATCAGTATCAGCAAAGCGAACGAATCAACGCTCAGGCTGAGTATTTCCTTGCGCTCACTTTGTTTCACCAGGACATGCACAACGAAGCGTTCGGCTACACGCGCCAGACACTCGGTTATGCGAAGCCCAGCTTCGATAGCGCCGACGGTGGCCCCGTGAATCACGCGCAAGATCAGGGCGCCACTTTGGGCGACGCCCAAATACCCGGGGGCCGGTTTCTCCTCGGTAGTTTGTCCGATCAGTCATTCACTTTTGACAACGAGCTGGATGCGCACGAAGTGCAGATCCCACCATTTCAGATTTCGAGGACCGCAGTTACCAACGCCGAGTTCGCTCAGTTCGTTGATGACCTCGGTTACCAACGACGGGATCTTTGGAGCCAGGATGGCTGGCGCTGGCGTCAAAGAGTTAATGCAACTCATCCACTTTACTGGCGGCGCGCCGGCACGCAGTGGCTGCGACGCGATTTCGATCGGCTCGGGCCGCTGGAGGATTGGCTGCCGGTATTGCACGTTAATTGGTTCGAAGCCGAAAGTTATTGTCGCTGGGCCAAACGGCGGCTACCGACTGAAGCGGAATGGGAAATGGCCGCGAGTTGTGAACCGAGCGTTCACGGCGTAATTACCGGTGAACGAAAACGCCGTTTTCCTTGGGGCGAAGAGACGGCCGCGGCTGCGCGGGCAAATCTCGATTGGCGCGCCGGAGGGTGCATCGATGTGCGCCTGCTTCCGGAAAGCGACAGCGCCTTTGGTTGTCGCCAGATGATCGGCAATGCCTGGGAATGGACAGCCAGCGACTTCGATCCTTATCCCGGTTTCAAGCCCGGGCCCTATAAAGAATATTCAGCGCCATGGTTCGGCGATCACAAGGTGCTGCGCGGCGGCTGCTGGACAACTCGCGCGCGCATGATCCATAACGCCTACCGAAACTTCTACAAACCCGATCGGCGCGACGTGTGGGCCGGCTTTCGTACGTGCAGTTTGTGATTCTTCCTCTCACATGTGCGAGCGCCGCGATGCCGCGAAACCGGCGCAGGTGGGGTGATTCTGCTCCTTCTGGTCCTGATTCTACTTAAGTCCTCACTCTGGCAGCGAAACGCATGAAGATCCAAATTGTGACACCTGCCCCGCGGGCGACGACATACGGCAATCGCATCACCGCCGAACGCTGGGCGACGATCCTGAAAGACCTGGGTCATCGTGTTTCGATTTTGCAGGAGTACGACGGACTATCTCCAGACATGCTCGTGGCTCTGCACGCGCGCAGGAGCCATTCCTCTATCGCGCGATTTCGTCAGCATCATCCCAGCGCGTCAGTTGTAGTCGCGTTGACCGGTACCGACGTCTATCCCGATGTTCATAGGAACGCCCGCGCGCGCCAGTCACTCGACCTCGCTGACAGAATAATAATGTTGCAGCCGAAGGCCCTGGGCCAACTCACAGCTGCCGAGCGAAAAAAGGCGCGGGTGGTTTATCAGTCGGTCGACTTCCCCCGGCGTCTCAAACAATCGCGGCGCGCGTCTGTCAGCAATCATTTTGACATTTGCGTCAGCGGTCACCTGCGCGCCGTCAAAGATCCTTTTCGGGCCGCAATGGCGGCGCGCCGGTTGCCGGATTCTTCCCGCGTCCGCATCACTCAAGTTGGCGGAGCTCTGTCAAGACATATGGAGCGTCGAGCGCTTCGCGAGATGCAGATCAATCCGAGATATCGTTGGCTGAAAGAGTTACCACGCGCTCGCGCGTTGCGCGTTCTGGCACAAAGCCGGCTTTGTGTCATTTCATCACGCATGGAAGGGGGCGCGAACGTGCTTTCGGAAGCGATCGTTGCAGGCTGTCCCGTTTTGGCTTCACGTATCGACGGCAATATCGGAATTTTGGGAGAGAATTACCCGGGGCTGTTTCGGTGTGGCGACACGGGCGAATTGCGCGACCTGATTTTGCGGGCGGAACGGGACGCCAAATTCCTGCACGACCTGACCAAACGAGGTAAAGGGTTGGCAGCGTTGTTCGATCCACGTCGCGAACAGCGAGCCTGGGCCCGTTTAATTGCCTCGTTATCCGCGAGCTGAGGCGTGGGTTGCCAGAACGAAGTACTCGCCAGATGGCTCGGCCATGCCGATGCGCGGCAAGTCTGTGACTTGCCGACGCGGCCCCGTCCAAATCTTCAGGGTCTCCGACCCGGGCGGTCATAGACCGCTAAGTTTGAGGCGGCGTATTCGGCAAGTCATAGACTTGCCGCGCATCGGCATGGCGCAGCCATCTGACGAGTAGATCGTTTCTGGCAAGGGCGGCATATTCCTCGCTTGGGTTTTTGCCCTTGAACCGGAATGCAAACTGTTAGAGAATCTCGCTGCCTTCTGCGTTCTACACTTCTTCAAAGGATAACCGGATGAAGCGAATATGCATTCTGTTAATGATTGCGTGGAGTGTTCAGGGCTTTTGTCCGCCAGCACAACAAAGTCTCGTCACCGCGCAAACCCCCAGTCTCCAGGTTGAAGACAGCGATCGTTTCCTGCAAACCGCAAGTCAGCCCGCGCGTCCAAAACGCGATCATGCTCGCGACGTCGAATCGTTGTTGTCACGCATGACGCTGGAAGAGAAAGTTGGGCAGATGACTCAGCTCGAGATCGGAATGATCACCACAGGTGACGGCAACGACATTCGAGTTGATCCGGCGAAACTCGAAAAGGCGGTCATCAAATACGGCGCTGGATCGATACTCAACGTCAAGGACCATGCGCTGACTGTCGATAAGTGGCACGAAATAATCCGCGACATTCAGGAGACAAGCCAGAAAACCAGGTTGAAGATTCCCGTCATTTACGGCATCGACACCATCCACGGTGCCAACTACATTCAGGGCGCGACGTTGTTTCCGCAGGAGATTGGAATGGCCGCGACCTGGAATCCGGTTCTGATGCAACGCGCTGCCGAAGTCGCTGCCGCAGAGACGCGCGTCGCCGGCATTCCCTGGACATTTTCTCCGGTACTCGACCTGGGCCGGCAACCACTTTGGCCCCGGTTCTATGAAACGTTCGGCGAAGACCCGTACCTGGCATCCGTTATGGGAGTAGCGTTCGTTCGCGGCATCGAAGGCGATGACATCTCTGCAACGGCACACGTTGCCACTTCGCTTAAGCATTACATGGGATACAGCTTTCCGCTCACCGGGCGCGATCGCACGCCGGCCTGGATTCCCGAGAACTATCTGCGCGAATACTTTCTGCCGACGTTTGCCGCCGCCGTGAAAGCGGGGGCGCATACCGTCATGGTGAATTCCGCCGAGATCAACGGCATGCCCGGGCACATCAATCATCACGTGCTGACCGATATCCTGCGCACCGAGCTCGGATTCAAAGGTTTCGTCGTGTCTGATTGGGAAGACATCAAGAAACTGGTGTCGATCTGGCGAGTTGCTGCTGACGAGAAAGAGGCGACACGTCTCGCCGTAATGGCGGGCATCGACATGAGCATGGTCCCGTCGGATTACAGCTTTAGCGATCTCCTCATTCAGCTGGTCAAAGAAAATAAGGTACCGCAGTCGCGAATTGACGAAGCCGTGCGGTACGTCCTGCGGGTTAAGTATGAGCTAGGCCTCTTCGACAATCCGGCCTCACCTGCCCCCGCGGCGAACTTTGCCACCGCAGAGGGCCGCGCGGTGAGCCTCGAGGCGGCCCGCGAATCGATGACCCTGCTAAAGAATGATAACGGCATTCTGCCGCTCAGGAAGGATCAAAAGATCCTGGTGACTGGGCCGACCGCAGATTCACTGATGTCGCTCAACAACGGCTGGACCTACGTCTGGCAAGGGAATAATCCCGCTCTTTATCCGAAGGATCGACCCACAGTTCTTGGCGCGATCAAGGCCGCCGGCGGCAACAACGTGACTTACGTGCCTGGTACGGCACTCGACAAAGAGATCGATATCAACGCGGCGGTTACCGCCGCCCGCGGGGTTGACGTCGTGGTTGTTTGTGTCGGCGAAGGTTCGTACGCTGAGACGCCCGGCAACATCACGGATCTGACGCTGGACGAGGCCCAATTGAAACTGGCGGAAGCGATTGAAGCTAGCGGCAAACCGGTCGTCCTGGTGCTGGTTGAAGGACGACCGCGAGTAATCAATCGCATCGTAAACCGGGCTGGCGCCATTCTCATGGCTTACAATCCCGGAAACGAAGGCGGCACCGCGGTCGCTGATGTGCTTTTCGGTAATTACAATCCGAGTGGAAAACTCCCCTTCACTTATCCGCGCACAGCAAACGGACTGATCACTTACGATCACAAGCTGTTTGAAACTGAAGACACCAGCTTTGGCAATGCCGCTTTCAAACCGCAGTTCGAGTTTGGACAAGGGCTGAGTTACACGACCTTTTCTTACAGCGATCTGCGCCTGGGCCAAAAGACGATTGGCGCGAATGAGAGTCTGCCGGTTAGTGTGACGGTTACAAACAGTGGCGCGCGCGCTGGTAAAGAGGTGGTGCAACTGTACCTCAGTGACCTGGTCGCTTCGTTAGCGCCGCCGGGAAAGCGCCTGAAGCGATTTGCGAAAATCGATTTGCAGCCGGGCCAAAGCCGCACCCTGACGTTCACTTTGCACCCGGCAGATCTTTCATTTATTGGCAGCAACAACCGCCCAGTGATCGAGCCCGGTGATTTTGAAATCGCCGTGGGCGGGCTGAAAGGTCGTTTCACGGTCAAGTGAAGGGATAGCCCGCTGCGAACGCGAATGACATAATTGAGTAATGCAACGCAGTGTGAGCCGATCTGAGGGAACGCCGAAGGCGTTCACTAATTCCAGCCCAGGGTTGCGCGCGCCAGCCCGCTACCCTGGGTGGTCGAGAAAGGTTCGTCCCAACCCCGAAGGGGTTGCTCAGAGATCTGTTTTCAAAAGCGGTCGGTTCGCGAACTCTTTCAGAGTTCGGTTCAGGTCCAGGTAATTCTTTTCCCAGGGCGTTGCCCTGGGCTGGAATTCGCTAACGCCTTCGGCGTTTACCCGACTCGAGCATGAATCAACCACTTTCATTATCCTCGGGCAACGGTTAACCACATGAAGATCGGGCAAATGGTATTGCTGCTCTTTAGCCTGCTCGCGCCAGCGACTATGACGGCGCAACAAACAACACCCGCTGTGCCAGCACAACATAATCTGATGCCGGTGCCCGCATCAATTCAGTTTGTGCCGGGCCGTCTGCCGATCACGAGCGCGTTTCAAGTGGCTACCAGGAATTATTCCGACGCGCGCCTCGTCTCAGCCATAACTCGGATGATGGCGCGGCTTTCGGGCCGCACCGGCATCACTTTCACCCCTGCGGCCGCGAGTAATGAAAGCCTGGCAGCGCTCGTAATCGAGTGCGCGGGCGCGGGCAAAATCGTTCCTTCACTTGACGAAAACGAAAGCTACCAACTGGTTATTTCCGATCAGCAGGCGCACCTCACGGCCCCGACCGTCGTTGGCGCGCTGCGCGGCCTCGAAACCTTTCTGCAAATCGTCAGCGCAGATCGAGATGGTTTCTTTGCGCCGGCCGTAAAGATCCAGGATCAGCCGCGCTTTCAATGGCGCGGTCTTTTGATTGATGTCGCGCGACACTACGAGCCCATGGAAGTGCTCAAGCGAAATCTCGACGCCATGGCGGCCCTCAAGCTCAACGTCTTTCACTGGCACCTGACTGAGAACCAGGGATTTCGGATCGAAAGCAAAAAGTTTCCGAAGCTGCATCAGATGGGCTCGGACGGGCTCTTCTACACCCAGGATCAGGCGCGCGAGATTGTTGCTTATGCGGCAGAACGTGGTATTCGAGTGATGCCCGAATTCGATATCCCCGGCCATTCGACTGCATGGCTGGTCGGATATCCCGAACTGGGGAGCCTGCCCGGTCCATATGAGATCGAACGCCACGCGGGCATCTTTGACCCCGCGCTCGATCCCACCCGCGAACAAGTTTACAAGTTCCTGGACACCTTCATTGGCGAGATGGCCGCGCTGTTTCCCGACGCGTACCTGCACATCGGCGGCGACGAAAACGAAGGCAAGCAATGGGACAAGAACCCTGAGATCCAGGCCTTCATGAAACAGAAGGGCATCAAGGACAACCATGCGCTCCAGGCCTATTTCAACCAGCGCGTGCTGAAAATTCTGCAGAAGCATAAGAAGAAGATGGTCGGCTGGGACGAGATTTTTCAGCCCGATTTGCCACCGGACGTGGTAATTCAATCGTGGAGAGGACCCACAGCTCTGGCCGAGGCTGCCAGAAAAGGTTATGACGGCATTCTCTCGAACGGTTACTACATCGATCTGATGTACCCGGCAGCGCAGCATTATCTCGCCGATCCGATTCCGAGCAACAGCAACCTCAGACCTGAGGAAGCGAAACACATTCTTGGCGGTGAGGCGACGATGTGGGGCGAGTACGTCAGCGCTGAGACGATTGACTCGCGCATCTGGCCGCGCACTGCGGCGATCGCCGAACGGCTGTGGTCACCGCGTGAAGTCACCGACATCGACGATATGTATCGCCGTCTGGCCATCGTCAGTATTCAGTTGGAAGAGCTGGGACTGACACACCAGAGGAACCCCGAGATGCTTTTGCGGCGACTGGCCGGGACGAAGGAGATCGGCCCCCTGGCTACGTTGGTTTCGGTGCTCGCGCCAGTAAAGGAGTACCGCCGCGGGCAACAACGGCCGGCGACGATGTTGACCCCGCTGACGGGCCTGGTCGATGCGACGCAGGCTGACAGTGAAGCAGCTCGCCGATTTTCAAGCATGGTCGAGTCTCTGCTTTCAGATGCGCCGCGATTTCGAGTCGAGGCGGTTCGCCAGGCTCTCACTGAATGGCGAGATGCCGGACCGGAACTGAATTCGATCATTGAACGCGCTCCGGCGCTGCATGAGGCCAAACCCCTGGCGGACGATTTATCTGACATCGCAGCGATTGGTCTGGAAGCCACGTCATACCTAACCGACGGTGTAACGCCCACGTCGCAGTGGCGGGATGCAAAGCTGGCCAGATTGGAACAGGCTGCCAGGCCGAAGGCAGCTTTGGAATTTGCGGTCATTCGCAGCGTCAGGCTGTTGGTAATCGCGGCGGCAGAGTTGCCGTCGCTGCAGCAATCATCGCCGTCCGACTGGAAAGCGCGGGTAAAGACGTTGGCGAATCCGGCGGCGAAGTAGGTTTGCAAACACTACGTTGATAGTAGGCATGCGCATCCGCGTGATTCACAAACTTGGAACGCTGTAGGACTCTGTCCAAAAAAGTCGGCGCAGCCGACGGATGAGAATAGCCCACCGATTCATCGGTGGGATCGGGAAGGCTAAGGAGTTAAAGTCCGTGAAGCGGACGGCTGACCCTAAAGATCAACTGAGTCATAGTTTGTTTCAGTCGTCCGCTTTGCGGACTTACTCGCAATCGACGCTCTTTTCCCAGCGCTAAAGCGCTGGGCTATTTTCAATTGTCCGCTTCGCGGACGGATGATTAAGAACTTGTAAGGCAGGCCCGCTTGTACGGCCACGCAAGAAATTATGAGATTCGTAAACTCGCGATCAAAACAGCATAGAATCCAAACAGCCGGCACTTTCATCTCCGCACTGTTCGTGTGCGCATTCTTCTTTGGTTCCGCCGGCACCGCTCATGCCGAAGTACGCGTTCCCGCAATCATCGGCGACAACATGGTCCTGCAGGCCGGCATGAAGGTTCGCATCTGGGGCAAAGCCAATCCGGGCGAACGCGTTACGGTGCGCATCAATTCGCAAAGCTCTTCCGCCACCGCCGATCCGCAAGGCCGCTTCGAAACCTTTATTGGTCCATTCAAAGCCGGTGGCCCTTTTGAATTGACGATCAAAGGAACCAACACGCTCACTTTCAAGAACATTCTCGCCGGTGAAGTTTGGATTTGCTCTGGTCAATCGAATATGGAGTGGCCGCTAATCAATGCGAAGGATGGCGCCAAAGCCGTAGCCGAGGCAAATTATCCGGAGATTCACCTGTTCACCGTCGAGAAGACCACGTCGGCAACTCCGCTCGACGATGTGAAGGGTCGTTGGGTTGTCACCACACCGGACACGGTGGGCCAATTCTCAGCGGTCGGCTATTTCTTTGGCCGCGAACTTTATCGACAATTGAAGACGCCTACGGGTCTGATTCATACGTCCTGGGGCGGCACCCCGGCCGAAAGCTGGACCAGTTATGAAGCGCTCGCAGCTAATCCGGAATTGAAGCCCATCATTGACCGCTATCAGGAGAGCCTCAAATCGCTTCCCGACAGGCAGAAAGATTACGAGCGCGTCATGGCCCAGTGGGAGCAAAACAATATTTACCTGGATCCGGGAAACAAGGGCGAGGCTCTTGGGTATGCCAACGCCTCAGTTAGTACCGCGGACTGGAAACAAATGAACCTGCCTCAGTATTTCGAGACGGGCGGACTCGACATTGACGGGGCCGTCTGGTTTCGCAAACAGATTGAGGTACCGCAAAGCTGGGCCGGCAAAGATCTGGTTTTGAATCTGACAGCGATTGACGATTACGACACGACCTATTTTAACGGAACCAGAGTCGGTGGCATCGGCAGAGAGACCGGAGACAGCTATGCAAAACCTCGCCGCTACACCGTTCCCGGCGGCCTGGTTCATGCTGGGCGTAACGTGATCGCGGTGCGAGTTTTCGATGCTGCCGGCAATGGCGGCTTCGCCGGCAGTGGAGAGATGTCTTTGGCGCCTGTGGGTGATAAGCGTAACGACGCAGTCAGGTTAGAGGGGGCCTGGGATTACAAAGTCGAAGTGGCTTTTGCGCCGAAGCATCCGGACTGGGGATCGCGTCCACAGGCGCCCGGTCCAAATAATCAAAACAGTCCCAGTGTGCTCTACAACGCGATGCTCCAGCCGTTGACACCGTATGCGATTCGCGGTGCGATTTGGTATCAGGGCGAGAGCAACGCCGGCCGCGCTTATCAATACCGGACGCTGTTTCCTTTAATGATTCGTAATTGGCGGCGAGTCTGGAATGAAGGCGACTTCCCTTTTTATTATGTGCAGCTGGCAAACTGGCAGCCGCGAAAGCCGGAGCCGGGCGAGAGTGACTGGGCCGAGTTGCGCGAGGCGCAATCAATGACGCTGCGCGAGCCGCACACCGGCATGGCGGTAATCATCGACATCGGCGACACCAACGATATTCACCCGCGCGATAAAGTGGATGTGGGCCACCGTCTGGCGGTCTGGGCCCTCGCTCAGACTTACCATCAAACCCTCGAATACTCAGGTCCGCTCTATGACTCCTATACAATCGAAGGCGACCAGGTGCGAATTCAATTTAAGCACGCCGCCGGACTGAAAACTTCTGACGGTCAATCACCGAAAGCGTTCGCCATCGCCGGCGCCGATCACAAGTTCTACTGGGCCGACGCGCGGATCGACGGCGAAACCATCGTGATATCGAGTTCGAAAGTAACCAAACCGGTAGCGGTGCGTTATGCGTGGGCCGACAATCCTGAGGTCAATCTCTATAACGGGGCTAATCTGCCTGCCTCGCCTTTTCGCACCGATGATTGGAAGGGGATCACGGACGACAGACGTTGACCCTTTTGGAGTGCGCTGACTTGTCAGCGCTTTTAAAGCGGCGACAAGTCGCCGCACTCCAAGAGCAGCTAAACCACTTCGAACTCGGCGCTCAATTTGATATCCCGCGACGAGCTGCCGACCATAATTTTGAACTGGCCCGGTTCCACGGCCCATTGTTTTTTCGTCACGTCATAGAAAGCCATTGACCGCGCGTCCAGATTTATGCGCACCACTTTCATCTGGTCGGGTCGCAATTGAACTTTCTCGAAACCTTTCAGCTCTTTGATTGGTCGCGGCACTGAAGCTTTCACATCCTGAACATAAAGTTGGACCACTTCAGCGCCTTCACGGTGCCCGGTGTTCTTTACCTGCACTTCGACCGTCAATGAGTCTCCGGGCTTGATCCGGCTGCGACTGAGCTTGATGTTGCTGTATTCGAAGGTGGTGTACGAGAGGCCATGACCGAAAGCAAATTGGGGCGCGATATTGTCTTTGTCAAAGTGGCGATAGCCCACAAAAACGCCTTCGGAATAAAGCCCGCGGCCGTTGAGACCGGGATATTGTTCGGCGGTAGTAACGGCTGTGTCTTCACGCGTTCGCGGAAAGGTGATCGGCAGTTTGCCTGAAGGATTAATGGTACCGAAAAGAACGTCGGTGATGACGTTGCCGTCATGCTGGCCGGAGTACCATCCCTGCACGATTGCCGGCACCGCATCGGCCCAACGATTCAACAGCACCATGCAGCCGGTATTCAGCACGACGATGGTGCGCGGGTTGGCGCCGACAATAGCGCTAATCAGCTCGTCCTGCTCATCTGGCAAAGTTATGGCGGGGCGGTCAACGCCTTCAGTTTCAAAGTCGCGCGCGAAGACCAGCGCCAGATCGCATTCTTTCGCCAGCTGCACCGCGTCCGCCAACAGGCCTGCGCCCGTGGTCGCCGGATCGCTTTTCGAAAGGTCAGTGCCCGGCACAAACTTGAGAAACTGCAGTGTCGCCCGGTTTCCAATTCTGTCCGCGATGGCGCCCAGCGGACTTACGGTATTGAACGGCGAGATCCGCGCACTACCGCCGCCGCCGCTGGTTGCGCGATCAGCATAAGGCCCAATCACGGCGATGCTCTTGAAGTTATTAACGTCCAACGGCAGTACGTTGCGTTCATTCTTCAACAACACCACGCCCGCCTCTGCCACGCGCCGGGCCACTCGCCCCTGCGCCTGGTAATCTATTGGGCCAACCTTCGCCGGACGATCAAGGAACCCGAACCGCACCAGCATTCTCAGGATGCGGCGAACTTTATCGTCGATTGTCGCCTGGCTGACTCGACCCTGGTGGACGGCAGCCAGCAGCTCTTCGCCGAAGTATTTGCCTCCCGGCATCTCTATATCGAGTCCGTTGTTTGCCGCCTCGACTGTGCTGTGCGTCGCTCCCCAATCTGAAACCACGAAGCCATCGAATCGCCATTCGCCTTTGAGAATGTCTTTGAGGAGATGTGCGTTCTCAGATGAAAAGGTACCGTTGACTTTGTTATATGCGGCCATTACTGAGCCAACTTTAGCCTCTTTGACGGCGGCCTCGAACGCCGGCAGGTAAATCTCGCGCAGCGTGCGCTCATCCACTTCCGCGCTTACCTGAAGGCGATCTTTCTCCTGATTATTCGCCGCATAATGCTTGACCTCGGCCATGACGCCCTGACTTTGAATGCCGCGAATTTCGGCAGCGGACATCTGGGCCGTCAGGTATGGATCTTCGCCAAAAGTTTCGAAGTTACGACCGCCTTCTGGAACTCGCACAATGTTGACCATCGGTCCGAGCAGAATATTCTGGCCCTTCGCTTTTGTCTCAGCTCCCAAAGCGGCGCCATAGTCCTGCGCCAGAGAACGATCCCAGGTCGCGGCCAGAGCCACCGGCGCCGGAAACGCGGTTCCGGGGCCATGCCGCACACCTGCAGGTCCGTCAGTCAGGGCCACCTCGGGAATTCCGAGACGGGGAATCGCAGGCACATAACCTATAAAGCCTTGTCGATTCGCCCCGTGAAGCATCTGGATCTTCTCTTCCAAAGTCATGCGCGCAATTAGCGCGTCAACCCTGGCGTCATTAGCCTGCGTCGCCGTGCCGGCGGCGGTAAAACCGTTCGGCGCTTGCTGCGCCAGCGCTGCGGCGACCGTGGCAATGGCCGATTGTTTAAGGAAACTGCGGCGACGTATTTTATTTGTCATTGGGGTGGCCCATGATATCAGATAGCGAGTACAATTGTGGTCCTGAAACTTAATAGGTTGGGGGGCCTGCGATGAAAAGGCTAAGCCGGCGGGAATTTCTGGGGACGGCAGTTGTAACTGCTGGAGTTACTTCGGCGGGTGCGGTGATTTTCAAGTCCTCGCGACCAGCAACGGTCGCAGGCATGTCAGAGCTTGATGATGCGAATGCAAACTTTAGTTTGCTTCGCTCGCTGACACCGACCAGCCAGGTTGCTCTGGGAAAGAGCGGCTTGAAGGTTTCGATGGTCGGCATTGGGACCGGCAGTATTGGCTGGGCCCGTCGATCGAACCAGACGCAACTCGGGCAGAGCGCGTTTACCCAACTGATGCGTCATGCGTTCGATCGCGGCATCAATTTTTTTGATCTCGCTGATGCGTACGGTTCACATCCTTATTTTGTCGAGGCGATGAAAGGCGTGCCGCGCGATCGCTACATCATCCAAACCAAGACTGACAGTCGCGATGCTCAAGGCGCGCGCGAAGATATCGATCGTTTTCTGCGCGAGCTGCGCACCGACTATATCGACTCGCTGATCATCCACCACGTAACCATACCCGATTGGACGGAACGTTATCGGGGCGTAATGGATGTCTTCTCAGAAGCTAAACGGCAGGGCAAGATTCGCGCGCATGGCGTGACGTGCCATGACTTCGGCGCATTACAAGCTGCGGCCGCGAGCGATTGGGTGCAAATTAATCAGGTGCGCTGGAATCCCGGCCGCGCCCACATGGATGCGGAGGTCGAAACGGCGCGGGCCCTGTTTCAGAAAATGCGCGCCAAAGGCCAGGGTATGATCGGCATGAAAGTCGTCGGGCAGGGGAATTTACTCGACGGTGCGCGGAAGTTGACCCCCGCGGAATGTTTTCGCTTCCAGGTCGAGAGTGGCGTGGTCGATGCCTTCGTGGTGGGCACCGAAGCAACTTCACACGTTGACGAACTGCTCCATGGCACCCAGGTGGCCCTGAATGAAGTTGGCTATCGAATCGCGAATCGAGCGTAACCTTTAATGAATGCCGTCGCATATGGCTTGGCCATGCTGATGCGCGGCAAGTCTGCGACTTGCCGAAGACCGACCCATTTTCCCCGGCCGGTCTCCGACCTGCTTTTTGCGGTCGTAGACCCTAATTTTTGGGCTTGCTGTGCGGCAAGTCCAAGACTTGCCGCGCATCAGCATGGCCGAGCCATTTGGTGAGGTGCTCTTTCATCGAATCCGTCGCCTGGTCAGCGCCGAAGGCGCGAAATGTAATAGCCCGGCCCAACGGGCCGGGTAACAGGCGAGATTTGAGGCATAAGCGCTGAAGGCGCGACATATCTTAGTTGCCGATCGTCAACCTTTGGGTAACTGCGACAATCAATTTATTT
>JBKPEE010000058.1:0-14164 GCA_046728235.1 Acidobacteriota bacterium | reverse complement strand
TCGCATCATCCGCAAGGAAAGCGAGCGGCTGACGGCGCTCATCAACAACATTCTCGATTTTTCACGTATCGAAGCCGGTCGCAAGGAATACGAGTTTCGCGAGACCGATATTGCCGATCTGGTCCGCAACACGCTCGATTCATATCGCTATCAAATCGAGCAGCAGGGCTTCCGGTTAGACGAGTCGATCGATATGGATCTGCCTTCGGTCAAGATCGATCGCGAAGCGATCGCGCGGGCGCTGGTGAATCTGGTCAACAACGCTTTGAAGTACTCGAAGGATGATAAGTATCTGGGCGTGAAATTGTATCGCGACAACGGCTCAGTCAAACTCGAGGTGGTCGATCACGGAATCGGCATCGCCCGCCGCGATCAGGGAAAAATTTTCGAGAAGTTTTATCGCGCCGGCGATCCCCTGGTGCACAACACCAAAGGCAGTGGCCTCGGGCTTTCGCTCGTGCGTCACATCACTGAAGCCCATGGCGGCGCCATCGAAGTTGAAAGCGTGCCGGGCACGGGCAGCAAATTCATTATGTCTCTCCCGCTGATGGCCGTGGCGCAAACGCAGCCGCAGGCAAGTTCAGCGACCGTCCAACAACAAACCATATGAAATCAAACGGAAACTCAAACCGAAAACCCAATGGGCAGAGCGAACTCTTGTCGGCGCAACCTGCCGAAGCGACCGTGGGCAGACGGGCGCGCATATTAATTGTCGAAGACGAGCCCGCGATGGTCGCCGGCCTGCGCGACAACTTTGAATACGAAGGGTACGAGGTGATCAGCGCCGGCGACGGGGTTGAAGGGTTCGATCGCGCGCTCTCAGAAAATCCCGACCTGGTGGTGCTCGATGTCATGATGCCGCGCATGAGCGGCCTGGACGTTTGCAAGCTACTGAAGGTCAAACAGCCTTCGCTGCCGATCATTATGCTGACGGCGCGCGGCCAGGAGATTGACAAGGTCGTCGGCCTGGAACTCGGCGCTGACGATTATGTTACGAAACCATTTTCGATCCGCGAGCTGATGGCTCGGGTCAAGGCGGTCCTGCGGCGGACAACGCCGCAACCAGCTGCCGATATTTATAGATTCAGCGATGTCGAAGTAAACGTTCGCAGTAATGAAGTGTTGCGCGGCGGGTCGCGCGTGGAACTTTCAGCCAAAGAGTTTGCGCTGCTGGCTTATTTCGTCGCGCATCCTGCTGAGACACTGTCGCGCGATCGCTTGCTTGATGCCGTCTGGGGTTACGAAAACTATCCCAACACTCGGACAGTCGACACGCACATCGTTCATCTCAGACAAAAGCTGGAACCTAATCCGGAAGAACCGCGTTTCATTCTTACCGTGCATGGTACTGGTTACAAATTCGTGGGGTAGGATCCCGAATTTCATATGGCCCAGTCAGGATTCAATACAGCAGTTGCCAGTCGACGTGTAGTTGATCGGGCGGCGCCCGCCCCCAGGCGGCGTGCCGAGCGAGAATCGCCAGACGATGTGGATGCGAAGTTAGCGGCCCTGCAAAAGGATTACGCCGATCTGCATACGGCGATCTTTGAAGCGGCGCAGGTGCATCGCCGCCTGTGCGCGCCGCGTCTGCTCCGGTATGGGCAGTTTGAGATTGCCAGCGAGATTTTCGCCGTGCGCCATTTGCCCGGAGATTTTTTCACCGTCGAGCAAACGCATGACGGCATCGTGATGGTCCTGGGCGATATCTGCGGCAAAGGTCTGGCCGCCGGAATGTGGACCACGCACGTGGTGGGCATGGTCCGCGCTCACACTACCGGCGACTCAGGGCCCGAGCAGATTGTGGCCGCAGTCAATCGGGACATCTGCCGCATGTCGACTATGCGGCCATTAGCGAGCCTGTTTCTTGCTCATCTCGATCCGGCGACTGGCGTGCTTGATTATTGCAGTGCGGGTCATCCGCCGGCATTTCTCCTGCGCGCGAAAGGTGATTTCGAATCGCTCACAGTCGGCGGGTTGTTGTTGGGCGTGCTTGACGATCCTGTATATATTGCCGGTCAGGTGCGTTTGGATGCGGGAGATACGCTGCTGATTTTTTCGGACGGCATTCTGGAATCTGAGAACCAGCGCGGCGAAGAGTTTGGCTACGATCGTTTGAAGTCGCAGTTGGAGAACGCTCATTCAGCCTCGGCCGATGCGATTCTGTTTTCGGTATTGGGAGCGGTGCAGGACTTCGCGACCATTAGACCGCTGATGGACGATATGACGCTGGCGGTGATCCGGCGCGACGGATGAAGTCAGAACCGGGAGCGGTAGCGACCGGGCCGCTTGCATAGCACATCGCCCTGCGAAGCGAGTGGCCCGGTCGCCACCACTCCCGGTTCTGACCTCAAGCGTCCGGCTCAACCGTTCCCGATGCGTTCGCAGCCATGGCCATCTCAGGCACTTCCTCGACGTTGTCTTCCGCCTTCGTCGGTGATTGAGTCAACGCCGGTGATTGTTCGTGCTTCGCGTACTTATCTAACCCAAAACCCAGCAAAAGAGTCGCGGCAATGATCGCGCTCGAAAAATAATAAGGTGATGAGACCCCGAGGCTGTCAAACGCTCTGCCATAAAGCACCGGCGCAATCGCGCGCGTGATCCCGCCGTAGGTTTGCTGCATTCCCATGTAAAGGCCGCGCTCTCTTTGACTGACGACTCGCGAGAGCAGGGCCGTCACACACGGGAATGTAAATGCGGTACCCAGGGGAATAAGAGCGACCGCGATGGCCAGTGTTCCCAGATGGTTCGCCAGCGGCATGCCGATGACTCCCGCCGCCAACAATACGAGTCCCAGCCGCGAAAGCCTTGCTTCACCCAGCCAGTCAACCATCCGGCCCAGCAGCAGCACGCGCGTGAAGACCGAAATCGCGCCAACGTACATGAAGAAGTAGCCGATGGTTTGGGCAGTCACCTGAAAACGCGCGTTCAGAAACAGGGCGAGAACGGAAAAGCTGCCCTGAAATGCGCCGATCGAAATCGCATAAATCCAGATCAGGCGCGAGGAAGGCTCGCTGGAATGCGAAATGACCCGCCAGATGGCCTCGGCGGAGCGGCGTGGCGCGGCGCCGGCGGCTGCAGACCCAGTCGCATCGCGCGATTCAGTCAGAAAACGTGCGGCAAAAATAATATTGATGAGACAAAGCGCCGCGGCCATGATACCGGGCGCTGCCTGGCCCATCTGCAAAGAGGCATGACCCGGAACGATGTCCCGCTTGCCGATAGCGATGGCGAAAGATCCCAGTACCGGGCCCAGCGCGACACCGAGATTCGTGGTCGCTGACAACCAACCGAGCGCGCGCGCGCGATCCTTTGGATCGGTTGAGTCGGCGACATAGGCCTGAATCACGCCCACCGTTCCGCCGCCCGCGCCCTGCACCAGTCGCGAGAGGAACAGCAGCAACAGCGAATGGGCGAATCCAAAAATCAGATAAGCAATGCCCGAAGCTGCCAGGGCGATGATTAACGTTGGCCGCCGTCCGAACCGATCTGAAAACCTGCCCCACAACGGTGCGCTGATCAGCTGGGCAATGGTGAAAGCCGTGACGATAAAGCCGGTGATCGTTCCCACACCCACATGCCAACCGAGCAGACTGACACCGGCCCCGCCCAGTTCTTGTACATAAAACGGGAGCAGCGGAATGATCATCAACAACCCGACCATGTCCATGAACGCCGTAATCATCAGCGTAAAGAGCTTGGCCGGGATCTTCCGCACCTCTTTGTAGAACACGTAGAGCAGGGCAATGGCAATCGCGCCGAGCAGCACGCGCACGAACGGCGACTGAAAGGACTGGCTGATATTCTGCTGGATCAGAAACATTCGGGGTTAGTGCGGAACATCATACACTGACCAGATCGGTAAGCGTAGTTAAGAGTTGTTAACTTTGGACGGCAGAGACATGGACAGCATGGACATTGTGGACAACATGGACATTGTCGACAGGGTCGTAGGTTATCCACGTGTCCATGCCGTCCAGCTTGTCCACGGTGTCCATTCCATGCTCTCCACCCGCATGAAACCCGACGAATCGACACAAATAATTCACAGACAACACATTGACAACGACTATCCGATAAAGTAACGTCTCCCGAGTCCCTGGATGTAGCTGATGAATTTCCCAATCAACAACCCATTTGACTGCTGCTGCTGCGATTGCGCCTGCTGCTGCATCTGTACGTGTTGTTGTAATCGGCCATCGACCGAGCGGACCCAATTGCGCGAATTAGGCTAGATCGAAATCTATCGCAGTAATCACCGAGGCCGCTCTTAATCGAGCGGCCTTTTTCTTTTTGGATCAAACAAGGGAGGCAACATGACCATCGAAGCGAAACCGATTGCCGTGTTCTTTGAACATCCGGACTGGTTCCGTCTGTTGTTTGCGGAACTTGAGAGTCGCGGCAGACCTTATCTTTGGATAGAAGCCGCAGAGCATCAGTACGATCCGGACGAGACTGAAACGGAGTTCGACGTGCTCTTTAACCGTATGAGCCCTTCGGCATATTTACGCGGGCACGGGCAGGGAATCTTCTATACCCTGAACTATCTCGAACATCTCGAACTGCTCGGCGTACGAGTCATCAACAACCGCGCCGCCTTTACCATCGAAATTTCCAAAGCACTTCAGCTTTCGCTGCTGCGCTCACTGGGTCTGCCTTATCCGCGCGCGCGAGTGATCAATCATACATCGCAGGTGCTTTCGGCGGCGGATAATCTGCGCTTTCCAATTGTCGTCAAAGCAAACATTGGCGGCAGCGGCGCCGGCGTGGTGCGCTACGATTCGCGCGATTCGCTGGAGCGTGCGGTCCAGACGAGCACGATAGATCTCGGAATTGACAACACCGCGCTGGTGCAGGAGTTCGTGCCGGCGCGCGATGGCCACATCACGCGCGTCGAAACGCTCGGCGGCAAATATCTCTACGGCATCAAGGTCTTCACTTCAGGCGAAAGCTTCAATCTTTGTCCGGCCGACATCTGCCAGACAACTGACGGCGTTGAGCTGGCGCGTGTCGCGTGTCCGATTGATGCGCCGAAGAACGGATTGCAGGTCGAAGGTTACACGCCACCTAACGAAGTGATTGAAGCCGTCGAGCGCATAGTTCAGGCCGCGGAGATCGATGTCGGCGGCGTCGAGTACATCGTCGACGATCGCGACGGTTCATTGCTCTATTACGACATAAATGCGCTTTCGAATTTTGTGGCGGATGCGCCGCGGGTCATCGGATTCGATCCGCACGCGCGCCTGGTTGATTTTCTGGAAGAGGAGGCAAGCAAATGCGCTACGGCTACTGGCTACCAGTTTTCGGCGGTTGGTTAAGAAACGTCGATGACGAAAAGATGGAAGCGACCTGGGAATATAACAGCCGGCTCGCCCGGCGCAGTGAAGAAATCGGATACGACTTGACGTTGATCGCCGAATTGAACCTCAACGATATCAAAGGCGTGGAGGCGCCGTCTCTCGATGCCTGGTCGACGGCAGCCGCGCTGGCGGCGGTGACGAAAAAGCTGGAGTTAATGGTTGCCGTGCGACCGACGTTTCACGAACCGGCCCTGCTCGCGAAGCAGGCGGCGAACATTGATCACATTGGCGGCGGCGGGCGGCTTTCGCTCAACGTCGTTTCGTCCTGGTGGGCTGACGAAGCCAGAAAGTATGGCGTGCAATTCGAGCAGCACGACGACCGCTATGGGCGGACGACTGAATGGCTGGAAATCATCGATCGGTTATGGCATGAGGACCACTTTTCTTTCAGTGGCAAGTATTACCACGTCGATGATGCGGTAATGCAGCCCAAACCGCCCACCAATCCGCGGCCGATGATTTACGCCGGCGGCGAGTCAGAGGCCGCCAAGAAGATGATCTCCAGTCTGTGCGACGCATACGTGATGCATGGAGATCATCCCGATCGGGTACGCCAGAGGATTGCGGACATGCGTGAAAGGCGCGAACGTCTTCAGCTGTCGCCCCTGAAGTTTGGCGTGGCGGCCTATGCAGTGGTGCGACAAACCGAGGCCGAGGTGCAGAAAGAACTGGCGCGGATCACTAACGTCAAACAATCCGCCGCCGGCTATGAAAATTATCAGCAATGGCTGGCCGGCACGCAGCTGGAGCAGAAGATCTCGCTCGAAGATTATTCAGTTTCGAATCGGGGCCTGCGTTCCGGATTGATCGGCACGCCGGAACAGATCGGCGAACGGCTCGCCGAGTTCGAAGCTGCCGGTGTAGATCTATTGCTGTTGCAATGCAGTCCGCAACTGGAAGAGATGGAGCGATTTGCCGAAAGCGTGATCCGACCGCGGGCGGTTGCGAGTGCGGCCTGAAACTCCTTTCTCGCCTTGGGAGAAGGACTGAGGAGGAGGGTTTGACGAGCCAATCTCGCCCCGTCGCGGATTAATCTAGTCTTGCTCGCCAGGTCCCCGCGCCGAAAGGAAATCCTCGCCACATGGCTCGGCCATGCTGATGCGCGGCAAGTCTTTGACTTGCCGAGGCCGCTCCGCTCTATAACCCAGGGTCTCCGACCCGGTGAACACTCTATTGCGACAGGCTGGACCCCGAGGCGGTCAGAGACCGCTTAAGTTTGAGAGGCCGCATCCGGCAAGTCACAGACTTGCCGCGCATCAGCACGGCCGAGCCGTCGCGCACGGGGCTTCTTCTACTAAACCCGTCAGCAGCCTGCGAAGCCCTCATCCCAACCCCCCGGAAGAGAGCAAACTCTTACAACTCCTGATTGTGTAGCGCTTCAACCCGACCCGCCAGCCGCTTATCGCCGATTCGCTCAACCACACTCGCGAACAAGGGTGTCGGTCCTCTCCACTCGAGCTCGTTTACGTTCTTGAACAGCGGAATATCGGTGCGCAAAGTTGCCAGGTCCTGGAACAGCAACGCCAGTTCGCGATTTGGTTCCGACAGCACATCAGCCGGGAAATCTTCGATATGACCGTGGCGATTGATGAGCGCGGCTGCAGTTCGCGGGCCCAGACCTTTAATTCCCGGATAGCCGTCCGCGCTATCGCCCACCAGCGCCAGATAATCTGGAATGAACTCAGGCAGGACGCCGAACTTTACGCGGACGGCCGCTGCATCACGAATCTCGTTCTTCCGGCGATCGATTTGAACCACGCGATCATCGACAACGCACTGCGCGAGATCTTTATCGGGCGTCCAAATACAGACCTTTTCAACTCGCTTGCTTTTGGTGGCCAGGTGCGCCGCCGCAGCGAGCGCGTCGTCAGCTTCAAATTCCACCATCGGCCAGACTACTACGCCCATGGCTTCGAGTGCTTCTTCGAGTGGATGAAATTGCGCGAGCAGGGCTCGCTCGACACCGGCGCCGGTTTTGTATCCCGGCCATAAGTCATTGCGGAAAGATTCGATGATGTGATCGGTTGCAACACCGATGTGTGTGGCGCCGTCTTCGATCATCTTCGCGATCATGTTGAGAACGCCGCTGACAGCACCGAAGGGCGGATCGGTTTTATGGAATCGGCGCAGGCCGTAAAAGTGACGGAAGAGTTCGTAGGTGCCGTCGATGAGGTGAACGATCATGTGCAGAATGAGGTCAGTACCCGGAGTAGTAACGAGGTCAGTACCTGGAGCGGTAGCGACGGGGTAATACGGGGAGAAGATATCGTCGACTAAGACTTGACCCGGTCGCTACCGCTCCCGGTACTGACTTCTTAACTTCCCGGATGGTACTCCCGTTCCGTGTGACCCTGCAGCTGGGCCGGATAGAAATAGACCTCGCGCAAATCTCCGGTGCTGTATCTCAGTGCTTGATCGTTGAAGTGTTTGGACGACGGATTGCCGCTTTCGCCGCCGGCGGTGACGGCTTTAGCATGCAAAGTCCTGCCAAACTCAACCACGGCGACGAAGCTGTTGCCGCTGGTGCCGTAAATTTTCTTGGAACCCTTGTAGGGACGTGCCGCAAACGATGCGAGCGAACCCCACGTTGCGGCCGTGAATTCAACCGGGATGCTTGGCCCGGCGTCGGTGAACGGGTGCACGATGTCATCCGTCAATCGTTGAAACCGATTGATGTCGCCCCAGGGCGTCTGCCATTTGCCAAAATCCGACGCCAGTTTATCTGACGCGGCAGCCAGCGCGTTAAGCAATGTTTCGGGTTTCGCCGCTGCGGCGATGTAGTCGGGTACGGTCATGCCTGCCCTCCGCGCGTCGGCTGCGATGCGCTGCCGGTCGAGCTCTTCTGCCCAATAGACCGCGAGCGAAGTTGGTATTGACGTGACTGACCAACGCAGATCCCACTTTCGCAGCAGCGCGATTTGATCGGCGGTCTTTGCTTTCAGCGGATTGCCGGCGGGGGTGTTGTCCCAGGCCTTCAGCAAAGCGGGCAGCGGTTTTTCAAACCAGGTGAGGTAACTGTCGTACGCCGCATCGCGCAGACTATCGAGCGTGAAATCCTTTTTGTTTTCCAGCACCAGAATCGCGTGCAATCCGCGCGCTGACTCGACTCCGTTGTCCACGTACTTCGGATAATCGGATTGCCGGGGGCTGCTGGCGCCAGCCGCGGACCACGGCGAGTTATTGCTGTTGTAAAGCCAGCCGCTGGCGGGATTAAAAAGCTTTGGCGACTCATCAACCGACAAAAGCCCATGCCAGTCAGTCGCCGGATCGCTGCCATCTACGGGTTTGGTCCAATCGAATTTCGGATCGCGCCGCGGAATAAAATTGCCGTGAAAGTAAGCGATGTTGCCGTCGGCGTCGGCATAGATCGTGTTGTTTGAAGAGTTCGTATGGAGCTCCATAATCTGCTTGAACTCGGCGTAATTCTTCGCTTTTGTGCGCGTGAAAGATTGCGTCAGCGCCTTTACGGGTTCGAACATCATGCTGATGCTCACCCATTTTCCGTCCTGCGCTCGGATGATTGGTCCATGCTGGGTGCGATAAACCGTGAAGGTCTTTTCAGACATGCCGGTGCTCGTCTGGTAAGGAACTTCGATCGTGGAGGTGGTGACCGGCCGCTCTTCGTTGCCGTATTTGTAGTAGAGCTTGTCTCCCTTCTTAATGATGGTCTCAAGATATTCATCGATCGCATCGACGGCGCTGGACGTGTGCATCCAGCCGCAATGCTCGTTGAATCCCTGATAGATGAAAAACTGGCCCCAGGTCGTCGCCCCATAGGCATTGAGACCTTCATCGCTCGAGACCTGCAATTCGGATCTGAAGTAAAAAGAGGTGTGCGGATTGATCAGCAACAGCGCATGCTTGCTGGTGGTGATCTTCGGCGAGACCGCAATGCCGTTCGAACCGCCGGGATCGATGACAAAGCTGCCACTGTCGTTGAGCGCGGTTTCAGTGTGGTTGCTTCCATAGAATGCCTGCAGCTGATTCAAATTAATCGTTTCAATATCGCCGCCAATGCTGCCCTCGCTAAACGTCAGGGCCATCCAGGGCTCGAAATGCCTGATCACCCGCGGATGCACTTGAGGATGGCTCAACAGATAAAAGTTCAGACCATCAGCCCAGGCGGTCATCAACTGCTGCAACCACGGCGGGCTGCTCTGGTAACGCGTTTTGATATCGTCGGGGTTGATGAACAGTTTCATCCGCAGGTCGCGCCAGATCGCACTCTCGCCCTCGGCCTCAGCCAGCCGGCCCATCGCGTTTATATAGTTGGTCTCGACCCGATTGAAATCATCTTCGGCCTGCGCGTAGATCATTCCGAACACTGCATCAGCGTCGGTCCGGCCGTGCACGTGTGCGATCCCCCAGTCATCGCGGGTGATGGTGACGTTGCGTACTTCCTGCTCCCAACGCTTCTGTTCCTGATCCTGCGCGCGTGATGTCGCGGGAATGAATGCAAACCCGGCAGCGATGGCGATGGCGACGATAAACCTCTTCATTAAAACCTCCGCTAGTTGACGCGTAATTGAGTCGGACCGATCGGTCGTCGGAACTGTGGAATATAGATCGCTTATTGCGAAGAAGGGAAATGCGGAAGGTTACGGGTACTGGTTCGTTTCAGTGATCCCGCCGCTCCCAGCGGTTTGGTGGATCGTTACTGCGCCGGTTCAATCGTCGCCTTGAGGATGTAATCCAGTCGCGGGAAATTGCTCTTCAGATAATCATTTCCGCCGGCGAAGATGGGATCTTGCTTGCCGGCGCGAATTCCCCCGCCGGCGTGCTCACCATAGTCCGCATACAGGGCGTCGGCGACGTTCATTCCCTCGATGACTTTCCCGATCGGCACAAAGGGCTCAGCGTCATACTGCGCAGAGTTGTCGCGCAGGTTGATGAAAACTTGCGTGGTCCGGCCGTTTGGATCTTTGAAAGCAAAAGCCACGGCGCCGCGGACATTTGACTCGACGCGCGCGTCGTCGGCGATGGTCCGCGTACGCCAAATCTGCGCGATCTGAGGGTCGCCATTGATTCCAAACTGCGCCCACTTGCCGGCGATCACTCGAAACCAGGCGCTATGGTCGTAATAGCCGTGGGTCATGAGATTATAAAAGCGATCAACGCCGTGCGGAGCCCAGGAGCGATACAGCTCGATACGAATCACGCCTTTGGTGGTCTCCAGTCGCACGCGGGCAATCTCAGGTGCGCGCCGGTTCATCTCGGGATTGTCAGGTTGCAAGAGAAGACTGCGTTCGGACTGAGCCGGACGCTGAGCGGATAGAACTGCGAACGCGGAGCAGGTCACGCTCATCAGAATTATCAATGCCACAAGGCCAATCGCACCATACTGGTGCAATTTGGACTTGCCACGCCCATCCTGCGCGTGATTGATGGACTGGATGCCCGCGTGACTTCGCAAACCCCGCGCGCTCATTTCGAGATAACCGGAGAAGGCCGCCAGCGCCCATAAGCGACCAACAGTGACAACAGGCACACGACAAAAGGAAACAGGGCCAGCGAGATACTGGCTTTGGCCGTGATAATCGTCGCGCCCAGCGTGATGATCGCCAGCCCGGTGGCGGCCAGCGGCGTCAGACCCGGCTTTATGCGGAGCAGCGCCGGCAAAATCAAGCCAATCGCGCCGAGAATTTCGCAAACCCCGATGAAGTGCAGAAACCAGCCCGGTAATACGAGGGGCGCCTGCCGGTTCATCTCGGCGACGGACATTACGAATTTTGTAATGCCCGAAAGGAGGAAGAGCAGACTCAACAGCGTTTGAATGATCCAGAGCAGTATGTTCATTTTTGATTAATGTCAGAGTTAGCTGCCTACGCGAAATGATTTCGACTGGAGCGCAACCGTCTCGGTTGCTGCGTTGGCAAGCGAGGACGCTTGCGCTCCAGTCAGCCTAAACCCTCATTCACTGCCGTTCCTGGTACAGTCCCAGAATGTTTCCCGCCGGATCCCTGAATCGCGCCGTGATCTCGGGAGCATCGCCGCCGATTGGTTGCACGATTGCGCCGCCATTCGCAGTCACTTTATCGATGGTGCCGGCCACACTGTCGACCATAATGTAAACCAGCAGACCGACTTCGGTCATAGGTTTTCGATTCAAGACCCAGGTACCGCTCACCTGGCCCACGCCATCATCAAAGGCTACGTTGCCGTCACCGCGCGTGCGCAATTGCCAGTCGAAAACCGTTTCGTAGAATTTCGAAGAAACGCCGATATCGTTGCACGGAATTTCAAGGTAGCAGATTTTACCGTTGCCAAGAGTTGGCCCTTTTTCGTCAGCTTGTTGAGTCATTGTTTTCAACGCGTGTACCACACCCTCTCAGTTCGCCGGCTCGTAACATAATAGGACGTTCCCGTTGGCAAATGCTCGCGAACTTGTCCGCTTCAGGCCGAGCTTATTCGTGAGTCCCTCGAACATGGTTCGTCCTGCGCCAAGGACAATCGGACCTACCACGATCTGGAATTCATCGATAAGACCAGCTTGCGTCAACTGCGAGACAATACTGCCGCTGCCGAGAATTACCAGGTTGTCTCCCGGCTCGTCTTTCAGCTTTCGTGTCTCCTGTGCAAGGTCACCCTTAATCAGCCTGGTATTGTTCCACGATGCTTTGTCCAGCGTTCTCGAAAAAACTACCTTGGGAATTTCATTCATGCCTTTCGCCACTTCGGGAAAACGCTCTGCCGCCATCGGAGTTCGCCAAAAGCTGTGCATAAGGTCATAGGTCACTCTGCCAAAAACGAGTTCGCCTCCTGACTTCGCATTTTCTGCAGTGAACGCGTTCCATTCCTCATCCTGCTTGTGCGCCCAGCTCATGTCGCCATTCTGATCGGTAAAATAACCGTCCAGCGAGATAGTGTTAAAGACCACAATTCTCCTCATGCTTACGAAATCCTCTGTTAACTCGGGGCCGGACCCTCAGTGTTCACCATCCACGGAATGCCAAACCGGTCCACGCACATGCCAAAGCCCGGCGACCAGAACGTCTCGCTGAAAGGCATCGTCACGTTTCCGTTTTCAGCCAGTGCATTGAACAACGTTTCTGCCTCAGCTTTATCCTTGACATGAAGAGAAACGTTCATTCCCTTTGGCGCTTGATATTTGTCGGGTGGGGCATCGGCCCCCATGATTGTTTGCTCGCCTACTTTGAAGTTCGCGTGCATGATGAGTTTGTGCGTCTCTGGCGGGAATTGGTCCGCAGCGCCGGGCATCTCGCCCCACGTCATCATGAAAATTATCTTGCCGCCGAGCGCCTGCTCATAGAATTTGAAGGCCTCGGCACAGTCGCCGTTGAAGTTTAAGTATGGATTGATTTGCATCTTCCTGGTCTCCTGCTTCTCATTAAACGTCACCAACAGCGCGAAATTAACCGCCGTCCGGTGACGCTATTTGCCGTCATAGGCATCCTTCATCTTTTCGAGGTCGAGTTTTTTCATGGTCATCACTGCTTGCATTACCCGGTCTGCTCTCGCCGCGTCTCCGGTCAGTAACTCATCGATGATGCTCGGCACGATCTGCCACGACAAGCCGAATTTGTCCTTGAGCCAACCGCATTGACTCTCTTGCCCGCCATCAGCTGTGAGCTTCTCCCAGTAATAATCGATTTCGGCCTGATCTTCACAGTGTACGACGAGGGAAACTGCTTCCGTGAATTTGAACTTTGGCCCGCCATTCAAGCCCATGAATTCGCGGCCGTCAAGCTCGAAAGTGGCGACCATACAATCGCCCTTGCGCCCGGGGCCAGAGTCGCCATAGCGCGCGACACTGCCGATTTTCGAGTTCTTGAAAACCGAACAATAGAAATTTGCGGCGTGTTCAGCCTGGTTGTCGAACCACAGGCAGGTAGTTATTTTTTGCGTGCTTGCCATCCCTTTGTCTCCTGCGTCTTCGATTTAATCTCGTTTCCACAGGTTAGTCGAACGATGTCCGCCAGGATCGACAATCGTGGCACGTTTTAAAAAAGATTTCTTTGCGGGGGTTGAATTATATCCAATGCGTCAGCCACGTCGCGAAGACCAGCCACGCGTGCGTGCCGCCGAGCATCAGTCGCAGGGGCTGCGCAATCACGATCAGCAACACGGCCAGAACAGTTGCGCGATGTGGCCGCCCGCGCGTAACGAAATCAAAAATAAGACACGGGATTATGAAAAGATCGGCGAGACCAAAGAAAGCCAGCGGCCCGTTTTGCGCAATGAAAGCAAACGGTAAGCGCGCGATGGCCGCCGGCAGAATCCCAATTGTCGCGAGCAGCATCAGCCGTTTGTGAATATCCACACGACGCCGGTAATAAAACGCGGCGCCAATCAGCAGACCGAAGACCAGCATGTCGCCGAGCGGGATTGTCAGAAATGACAGCGGGTTAACGTCGGGAATGGGCGAAGGCCCTTTGGCGCGCACAATAGCCGTGATGGTCCCGACGACTATCATCGAACCCGCGAGCACGCCGCCGGCGATACCTAAGCGCATATGAGTTCGCGTGCGCTTAGTCGCAACCAGCGTTGTTTGCGTAACAAACAGAGCAATCCAGGAAGTAAAGATCAGGCCGTGCAGGATCAAGAGCGGAATCAGCGGCTGTATTTGCGGAAAGTACGGCCGCAGGAACCATGTGCGCGAGAAGCCGGCGAAGACCGTGAGGGCGATGGCGGTGGCCATGCCCGAATAAAACAGTCGTTCGCGGTGTTTGGCGTTGACGAGAGTTGGTTTTTGTACTTCTGCTATGGCGCTCATGGGACAAATGGAACGAATGGGACTTGTTTTTGACTGTCCCACGCCACCGGCTGAAGCCCGGTGTGACTGGAAC
>JBKPEE010000057.1:0-25092 GCA_046728235.1 Acidobacteriota bacterium | reverse complement strand
TCTCGAGCATCAAACACCGGGCTAAAGCTACGGTGAGAATGAAAGTACGACACGGAATCCTCCCCACACGATCGGCTCTGCTGCAAAAGTGGTTTTCTGTCGTCCGCCGAAGCGGACGGAATGACAATAGCCCAGCGCTTTAGCGCTGGGTGACGCGGTGGAATTAATTAAGTCCGTGACGCGGACGACTGAAAATCTTCGTGTCAGTACCGGAAGCGATAGCGACCGGATAAGAAGAATGGTTGCGTGATGATCCCCTCGCTACTGCTCGGAGTGCTGATACTGCTCAGCCGTCCGCGTCAACGCCCCACCGATAAATCGGTGGGCTATTATCATTCGTCGGCTTCGCCGACTTCGTCTCGCCCCTGGAGCAACCACAAGACGCGCACGCCACGTCAAAGTCAACGACCAACGGGGCGCCATGAATTTACCTGAGAAATCAAAAGCCGCGATTCTCTTAGCGACGCTGATCTTACTCGGCGCAAACGCAATCCTGGCGCGCGCCCAGGCGCCCATGAAGATAAACGGATCGGTTACCGAGGAATTCGAACAAGCAATTCGTGGGGCCCAGGTTAGTTTGTATTCGGTCGATCGAGTCCTGCGGACCACTTCCGATGTGTCGGGACACTTTCAATTTGATAATGTGCCAGCCGGCGTCTATGAGTTGGAGGTAACAGCGGAAGGCTTCAAAATCTTTACCAAACCTGACTTGAACGTCACGGATCTCACGCGAACTGCCAGCGGAGACAAATCCACCGGTCTTAACGTGACGATGAGAATCGCCCCGACCGATATGGATTGCGGACACTTCGATTCGGTGGTCTATGACGCCGGGAAGGGAAATGACAGAGCGGCCCTCAGCGGAGTCGTGGTGGCGTACGACGCGAGCTCAAAGCCGATTCCGAACGTGGACGTTTTCCTGCTGAAGATGGATCTGGTGTTGTGTGAGCAGCGCACCAACGACCACGGCGAGTTTCAGTTTCAGTCGATCGTTCCCGGGCGCTACGCAATTGTGATCCGGCATCCAGGTTACTGGGAACTAAGGTCCAAACTGTTCTGGGTGGCGCGCGAGAACACCACCCAGATCAGGTTGAACCTGCTACCCTCGAACCGGATCGTCGTCTGCCCGTAGCCGCAAACGCTACTGCTTCTTCTCCGGAAACAGATTCACCTCAACATAACGCTTCGTGTCGAGGTACTTCTTCGCGGCGTCCTGAATCATCGTCTTGTCGATCTTCTTGTAAAAGTCGGGAATCGCCCAGAGCCCGGCCGGATCTTCATTGTTTTCATACCGGAAGGAAATCTGACTGACAAGATAATTGTTCAGTTTGCTGCTGCGCTCGAAATCGCGTAACAGTGTCTCGCGCTCGTCGGTCATCTGCTGATCCGTAGGTCCTTCGGTTTTGAATTTTTCGATTTCATCGAAGACCCGCTTGACCAGAGCGTCGGTGCGATCGGGTGCGCTGCCGAAACTGATGGTGAGCGAATACTCAGGCGTGGGGACTTTCTGATAACCAGGCGAGGCATTAATGCCATACGTCCCGCTCAACTGTTCGCGAATTATCTCGAGCAGGCGCCGCTGCAGGATTTCCGACATGGCCCGAATCGCGATCCGGTTCTCCTGGTTGAAATCAAACGGTCCGCTGAAAACGATCGCCGAAAGGCTCTTCGGCTCGACGCCTTTCTCAACTCGCTTGACCACGACATCGCTGGGCGTGCGGACACCGACATCTTTCCAGCTCTCTTTCCGCTTAATAGACGGGAGCGACCCGAGGTATTTTTCGACCAGCGGCTTGATGGTGGCCGGGTCGAAACTGCCGACGAAAACGAAAGTAAAATCGCTGGCATCAGCAAAACGATCTTTGTAGAAGGCCAAAGACTTATCGAGGTTCCAGCTGTTAATCGTCTCGACAGTATCAAGGCGCCGGCGCGGGTGATTTTGATACCTGGCGGCCATTAACGCGTTGGAAAAATTAAATTCAGGCACTGCGCTCTGATTGGCCAGCACCGTTTTCATCTGCGTCGCCTGCACATTGAATGCGTTGGCATCTGCCCGCGGCTGGGTGAAGCGCAGGTAAATCAACTGGAACATGGTTTCGAGGTCTTTTTTGGAACTGCTGCCGCTCAGTCCTTCTGATAGCTCGCTAATAAAGGGAGTCGCGCTCGCGACTCTACCGGCCATGAGCTTGCGTAAGTCGATGGCGCTAAATTTTCCCACGCCGCCGGCAGTGATGACCTGAGTAGCTGATTCGGCAGGAATGTAATCACTGTCAGCTGCGAGTGAAGTCCCGCCCGGACTGCTGGCGCGAAACAGGATTTCGTCTTCTCTGAAGGTGGTGGGCTTCAGCACCACCTTCACGCCGTTGGAAAGCTCCCATTCGGTGATACCGACGGCATCTTTGGTCGTCGTCTTCAAAACCTTGCCGGGCGCGGGAGCCGCGTCGAGCAACGTCGCGCCGGCGACAGTGTCCACGTATGGCTTAAGGTCCTTCGCACCCGCAGAATTAATCACGCCGGCTAGTTTCGCCTTGTCGGGATACGAAACGCCGGCCTTCTCAGGGCCTTCGACGATGACCATGCGGTTGCGATCCGGAAACCATTCCTTTGCCAGTTTGTTAACTTCATCCAGGGTAATCCCGGGCAGGAATGCTTTGTGCAGATTGTATTCGTCGTCGGCGCTCGGCAGGGTTTCGTCCGCGGTAAAGTTGCGCACGTATTCATCGGCCCGGCTGCCGGACTCGCGATTTTCTTTTTCCAGCGCCTGCCGTTCATAATTTCGCAGTACGTTTTGTTTCTGCCGTTCAAGTTCGGTGGCGGTAAAACCGAAACGCGCCACTCGTTCCGCTTCATTCAACAAAGCGTCCAGTCCACGCTCGACGCCATCTTCTTTCACCAGGGCAGCGAGCGTCGCAGCGTCTTTCGATTTGGCAAAGAAACTGCCTCGACCCGCGAATGCCTGAATAAACGGAGCATTCGGTTGCTGCGCGATTTCAGCGAATCGGGCGCCCATCATTCCTGAGAACAGGCGATCCACAGTCTTCTGCCGGTAGGCAGCAACAGTTCCTTCCGGGCGCGACGGCAGCATCGTCTCGAGTTCCACGATGGTCGTGTTTGCTTCCTTATCAGTAGCAATCGCATAGGCCGTATCTTTGTGATCGGGCACATCGAATTCCTGGCGCGGGCGGGGCTTGGTGGCGGCCGGAATTGAAGCGAAGTGACTCTCGACCATTTTTTGCACTGCGGCCTTGTCAAAATCGCCAACAGCCACGACGGCCATCAAATCGGGGCGATACCAGTCGGTATAGAATTGCTTTAATCGCTCGGCCTTTCCGTTTTGAATTATTTCCGGTTTGCCAATCGGCAAGCGGTCGGCATAACGCGAGTCCTTGAGGATGACCGGAAAGATTTTCTGCGTCATACGCATGCCGGCGCCTCGTCCGAGCCGCCACTCTTCCATTACCACGCCGCGCTCCTTCTCAGTCTCCGTCGGATCGAAAGTGAGGTTGTGCGCCCAGTCTTCGAGAATCAGCAAAGCCTTGTCCAACACCTCGGGTTTGTCTGTGGGAACGGTCAGCATATAAACCGTCTGGTCAAAACTGGTATAGGCATTAACGTCGGCGCCGAAACGCATCCCGATCGATTCCATGAACGAGATAATGTCGTTTTTGGGAAAGTGCCTGGTGCCATTGAAGGCCATGTGCTCGACCAGGTGGGCGAGCCCTTGCTGGTCGTCGTCTTCAAGGACCGAACCGGCCTTGACGACCAATCGCAGCTCCGCGCGCTTCTCAGGTTTTTTATTCGCGCGGATGTAGTAAGTCATGCCGTTCGAGAATTTGCCGATCGTGATCTGGGGATCGACCGGCATGCGATCTGTAAGCGCCTGAGCGCGGGCAATTTGGGTTTGAGCGCCGGCAACCGAGAGAGTTAGCAGCAAGGCGCTGACGAGGAAGTTGCGAAGGGGGGTTCGAGTCTTCATGGCGTATTTCTCCGGTAAAGAACTGATGCGCCTGCTCAATTGTGAATTTTGAGGAGGCGTGACGGGATAGGAACAAATGGTTTATAACACCCAGCGTGACACCGCGCAAATGAAAAGTCCGCCCGTGCGTTACCTCTAATTATTTGCGAACCGGCGAGACATAAACGGTTAGTCCGCCCTCAGCTTGAGCAGGAAGCATGTTTGACATTCATCGTTGGACATTTGTCTTTTGTCCATTCTTTCCGGCGCGTAGCGCCGCATGACTTTAGCCGTGGGTTTCAACCCACGGCTCTTGCGGAGAAACGATTACGTCGCGTAGCGACGACTGATTAATGGTGCGCCGTTTTTCAAACGTCGCTACGCGACGGCAATTTAATTTTCCGTCCATCCGTGGGCTAAAGCCCACGGCTAAACTCATTTCATCGCTACGCGATGATTGATAATCGAACCCTTAGGTGCTTTTCTGATGCTTTCTTCCGAATTCAGCCAATACGAACGCGACGGTTTTCTGGTGCTGGAAAACTTCGTTACTCCTGAAGCGTGTGACGCGTTACGCGCGCGCGCTGAGGATCTGGTGCGGGAGTTTGATCCCGCCGGCGTCATTTCCATCTTTTCGACACGCGAGCAGACGCGCACAAGTGACGATTACTTTCTCGAGTCCGGCGACAAGATTCGCTTCTTTTTCGAAGAGAATGCGTTCAATCCCGACGGTACGTTGAAGCAGAACAAGGATCAATCCATCAATAAGATCGGGCACGCCCTGCATGATCTCGATCCCGTGTTCAATTCATTTTCACGCACCCCGCAGATCAGGCAACTGGTTCTGGATCTCGGCTTGACTGATCCGCTGTTGCTGCAGTCGATGTACATCTTCAAACAGCCGCGCATTGGCGGAGAAGTTACTTGTCATCAGGACGCGACCTTTCTTTACACTGAGCCGCTGCGGATGGTTGGCCTTTGGTTCGCGCTGGAAGATGCGACCGTTGAGAACGGATGCTTGTGGGTGATCGCCGGGGGCCATAAGTTGGGATTGAAATCGCGTTTCGTGCGCGCGGAAGCCGGAGGCACTCGCTTTGAGGCGCTTAATAATTTGTCCTGGCCTGAAGAGAAACTGCAACCGTTGGAAGTCCGCAAGGGAACCGTGATCGTGCTCGATCCTTTGCTCCCCCATCTCAGCCGTGAAAACCGATCAGAAAATTCGCGACATGCCTACACGCTTCACATTATTGACGCGTCAACGCAGTATCTGAAGGAGAATTGGTTACAGCGATCTCGCGAGCTGCCATTACGCGGCTTCTGAGTCAACTGGGACAATAATATTGAAACTCTAAATTCAGTGTGGCGTGCACTTATATTGGATCGCGGAAGGGAGCAGCGCCATGAAACATGTAAGCAAGCCATTCGCTTTTTGGGCTTTGCTGCAAAAGTCGTTTTCTGTCGTCCGCCGAAGCGGACTGAATGACAATAGCCCAGCGCTTTAGCGCTGGGTGACGCGGGGAAATTAATTAAGTCCGTGAAGCGGACGACTGAAAATCTTGGTGTCAGTACCGGAAGCGGTTGCGACCGGATCAAGGAGAATGGTTGCGTGATGATCCCCTCGCTAGCGCTCGGAGTTCTGACACTGCTCAGCCGTCCGCTTCACGGACTTGCTCAAAAATCTGAATCACGCCCCACCGATGAATCGGTGGGCTACTATCATTCGTCGGCTTCGCCGACTTTTGCTGCAAAGCAATGTCTTGAATTTCGCGCCGGAGAAAAAGTATGCCACAGCCAATCAGGTACTTCTTAGATCACTCGGGCGGTACGGTTGATTTAGCTCTGACTGAGGGACGTTTCATCACGAAGACGCAAGGGAAGGGGCTACTCGATAAACCACGCACCATCGATATTCCGATCTCACAGTTGGAACGCTTCTGCCTGACGCCCACGATCGCGGCTCAAAATCTCGTATCGTATACATCACCAGGTGACCACTCATACGATGCCGAATTCATTTTTTCCTACCGGGAAGGTGAACAACTGAAAAAGAAGCGGTGTTTTGTCAACAGCCGGGACGAGTCATTTAAAATGCTCCTGGAAACTTTGGGCCAGGAATGTCCGAGCGCCAGCTTATTGCACCTCGATCCGGCGGAAGCACAGAAACAGATCGGCGTGATTTCGGCGAGTAAGACGGTTTACATCATTGTCGCCCTGCTGGTTGGTGTTCCCATCCTGATTGCGCTAATCGTGATCATTTCGAACGCGGTTCGGTAAATAAGTTGGGTGTGATTAGTCAATAAAACCGATCCACGAATCCCCCCGAAGAATCACGAATGGGTTCACACCAACTCGTTTCCCTGGTTCTCTCGACCGGCCGGGACGCGAGCTACTAACGAACCGTCAAGTAGTGCCCCAGTTTGGAGTACCGCCTTTAGGCGGAAAGAGACCATTTTGGACATTCCGCCTAAAGGCGGTACTCCGAAACAGAAATTAGGGCACTACCCAATCGTTATTCAACTGTCACTGACTTTGCGAGATTCCTTGGCTGGTCCACGTCACATCCGCGCCGTACCGCGATGTGATACGCAAGCAACTGCAACGGAATGATCGAGAGAATCGGTGACAGCAGATCGCTCGAGGCGGGAATCTCGATGATGTGGTCTGAGACTACGGACGACATCGCATCTCCCTCAGTCAGAACCGAGATGACGATGCCTTCGCGCGCTTTCACTTCCACGATATTCGAATGGGTTTTCTCGTAGCGCAATTCAGAGGCGCGATTGCCGGCTTCACGGGTGTTGATGAACATGACCGGCAGCCGTTCATCGATCAGAGCATTAGGTCCATGCTTCATTTCGCCCGCCGGGTAGCCTTCGGCATGAATGTAGGACAGCTCCTTTAACTTCAGTGCGCCTTCCAGCGCGATGGGAAAATTGATGCCACGGCCGAGATAAAGAAAATCCGTGGCGCGGAAAAACTCTTTGGCCAGGTCTTCGATCGAGTCGGCATCGTTGAGCAGGTGTTCCATCTTCACGGGCAATTCAGCAAGTTGCTGTCCATGCTGTCTGCTTTCTTCCGGCGTCAGGGTTCCGCGAAGCTGGCCCAGGTATAACGCCAACAGATAGAGCGCGACCATCTGGGCGGTAAAAGCCTTGGTTGAAGCCACGCCAATCTCGGGCCCGGCGTGCGTGAGAATCGTGCCGTCGGCCTCGCGCGTGATCATCGAGCCCTGCACGTTGCAGATGGAAAGCACATCACCCTCGCGCTCCTTGACCTCGCGCAACGCCGCAATCGTGTCCGCGGTTTCTCCCGACTGCGAAATCACGAGCAGCAGCGTGTCCTTATCAATCACGGGATTGCGGTAGCGAAACTCGGACGCATAGTCGACGTCGACGTTGATCCGTGCCAGCTGTTCGATCATGTATTTGCCGGCGATGCCTGCGTGCCAGGAGGTGCCGCAGGCGGCAATCCTGATCGAGGTGTAGCGGCGGAAATCCTCTTCGGTGAGGTTCTTCATGTTGTCGAGAAACACGCGACCGGTATCGAGCGAGATGCGGCCCTCGACCGTTTCGCGGACGGCGCGCGGTTGCTCGTAAATCTCCTTGAGCATGAAGTGCTTGAAGCCGCCTTTTTCCGCCTGGATCGGGTCCCAGGTGATCCGCTGGCGATGTGGCATCAGAGGGTTGCCGGTGAAATCAGTGACGCGAACTCCGCCCTTGGTCATCACGGAGATTTCGCCATCGCCGAGAAAGAAGACGTCGCGCGTATGTTCGAGGATCGCCGGCACATCGGAAGCAACAAAAAACTCGCCATCGCCGATGCCAATCACGACCGGCGGTCCCAACCGCGCCGAGATGATCGTGTCAGGCTCATCAGCGTAGATGATTGAAAGGGCAAAGATGCCGCGCAGTTGATGCACAGTGTTGCGCACGGCGACCTCGAAAGTGTCGCCCTGCTTCAAATGCTCTTCGACCAGATGCGCGACGACCTCGGTATCTGTTTCCGTGATGAACTGATGATCTTTCTGACGCAGATCGTCTTTCAGCTCCAAATAATTTTCGATGATGCCGTTATGGACCACGACGACGCGGCCGGTGCAGTCGCGATGAGGGTGGGCGTTTTCTTCAGTGGGACGCCCGTGCGTCGCCCAGCGGGTATGGCCCACGCCGTAGGTGCCGTCGAGCGGCTTCTGGCGGAGCACGTCCTCAAGATTGCGCAGCTTGCCCGAGGCGCGCTGAATCTTCAGGTCATGATTTTCATCGACCACGGCAATTCCCGCCGAGTCATAGCCGCGATATTCAAGTTTGCGGAGGCCGTCGATGATTAGCGGGACGACCTGTTTATTTCCGACGTAGCCAACGATTCCACACATAAGAGAGTAAAGGGTGAGCAGTCAGTTTTAGTCTTCAGTTAGTGTCTTTTTCACTTTAGCGGGCACTCCCGCAACCAGCGTTCGGGGCGGGACATCTTCAATCACGACTGAGCCGGCGGCGGTTACCGATCCTTTTCCCACTCGTACCGGCGCGACCAGCATGGTGTCGGATCCAATCTTCACGTTGTCCTCGATGATCGTCGGATGCTTGTGCTTGCCGTCGTAATTACAGGTAATGGTCCCGGCGCCGATATTGGTTTTCTCGCCGATGGTCGCATCACCGAGATAGGTGAGATGCATCGACTTTGTGCCGCGACCGATGGTGGTTTTCTTTGCTTCGACAAAATTACCGATGACCGCCCCCTCATGCATATGCACCGCCATACGCAGATGCGCAAACGGACCCACGGAACAGTCATCCTCGATGGTAGAGGTAACAATTACGCTGTGATCCTTTACCGTTACCCGCTTGCCCAGCGTGGAATTTACGATTCGCGCGCCATGTTGGATTTGGCAACCTTCGCCGATGACAGAAGGACCTTCGATATGCACATCGGGATGAATGATACAGTCGCGTCCTATGCGCGCTTCGCTACTGATATAGCTATGTGAAGGGTCAATGAAAGTGACTCCCTCGTCCAGCATTAAGCGGCGGATGGTGCGCCGGCGCAGCAGGTTTTCGAATTCAGCCAGTTCTGCGCGCGTGTTGATGCCCGACACCTCGCGGACGTCAGGGTGTTGACAAAGACTAATCCGTTGGTTGGTCCTCTTCAGAATGGCCGGCACATCCGTCAGGTAGTATTCACTCTGGCTGTTTGTCGGACGCACCTCTGCGAGCGCGGCAAACAGTTTCTCGCTGTCAAAGCAATAAATGCCCGTATTGATTTCCCGGATCTGCCGCTCGTCTTCGTTGGCGTCTTTTTGTTCTACGATCTTTAGAAATTCATCGATATCGTCGCGCACAATTCGACCGTACCCCATGGGGTTCTCCATCCGCACCGTGAGAATCGTGCATGCAGATCGCTCGTTTTGGTGCGTGGCCACCAGATTACTCAGGGTCTCAACCCGAACCAGCGGAACATCTCCGGAAAGAATCAGAACGGTGGCACCCGCGCCGGCCAGCACACTCCGGGCGGCAATCACAGCGTCGCCAGTGCCTCGTTGTTCAACCTGGCGCACAAACTCGGCCCCGTCTTTCCCCAACTCGCTTTCAACCGCGGCCTGCACTTGTTCAGCCTGGTGTCCGACCACCACGTAAATCTTCCGCGGTTCCAGTTTCGCGGCTGTGCGGCAAACATGAGCTATGAGTGGCCGCCCGTCGAGTTGGTGCAGGACCTTTGCGATGCCTGATTTCATTCGCGTGCCTAATCCGGCAGCGAGGACCAGAACATCAACGGGAGACGGACGACTATTGGTGGAAATCGATGACATTCGAGTTAACTATACGGCCAGCATCTCAGCAGCAAGTTTGTGGGCGCGATGATTGGCGGCGCACTGGATTACGACTCGAGCCAGGCGATCTGAGTTGTGACGTACCATTTCGCCGTCATCCAACAGGTCGGCTTTCATCACCTGGATTCCTTGCCCGCGTATTGTGGCCTCCGCAGTTTCTTCGAGGACCACCGGCACGGCGCCATCGGCCGCATAAATCTGCGCCTGGTTACTGCTGATAGAGCGACTGTTTACTACTGTGTAGTCAAAACGGATCTGCGGCGCATAATCGCGGACCGTCGCCAGGTGTTGGCAGAAGTCGTAGCCATCAGTCTCGCCGGGTTGGGTCATCAGATTGGCGATAAAAATCCTGGTCGCTCCTGAGGCGCCGATTGCGTCCGCGACGCTCGATACCAGCAGATTGGGAATGATGCTCGTGTAGAGCGAGCCCGGGCCCAGCGTGACGACGTCAGCAGCCATGATCGCTGCCAATGCTTCAGGTAAAGGAAGGCAGTGTTCGGGTACGAGTCGCAGGCGACGAATGTGAGATCGCGCAGCGGTTATTTGTGTCTCGCCGTGAACTTCCCGCCCATCTTCCAGTTCCGCAACCAGGCGCACATCGCTCACCGTCGCCGGAAAAATGTGCCCTTTGCTTGCCAGCACTTCGGAAGAAAGACGCACGGCCTCGACAAAGTCGCCGGTAACATCCGTCAGGGCTGCCAGAAAAAGATTACCGAAGCTATGGCCGCCTAGATCTCCCGAGCCGCGAAATCGATAACGAAATAACCGCGCGAGGAGGTTTGAATCTTCGGACAGCGCAATCATGCAATTGCGGATGTCACCGGGCGGAAGCATTTGCAACTCTTCACGCAGTCGGCCAGAACTGCCGCCGTCGTCCGAAACTGTCACGATGGCTGAAAGTGACTCGATCCATGTTGGTTGCGACCGTTCTCCTACGAAGGCTTTCAGACCTCTGAGAAGGGTAGATAAACCGGTGCCGCCACCAATCGAGACTACCTTGAGGCTGTCGCTGGCGTTCGCGTTGTGCAAATGATTTGGCTCCGAACTATGCAGAAATATTCCCCGGCAATAATACTTGAAACATAAGGGACTTGGAATGTACGCGGGAGCAACGCTTAAGAAACTACTCGCGAGTAGCAAAGATGAGCTGTTCGAAATCCGGATCGCTGCGGAGGGAATTCAGATCCGAATCTCTTTGGGCTCTGATGCGCAGGCTCGGTTGAAGATCCAAAGCGCGTTCAAGTGATTTGAGCGCGGTATCGATCGCTCCCAGGCGCGCTCGGGTAGCGGCCAGGCCATAGTGAATATGCGCCGCCTCAGGTTCGCGCCTAAGGGCCCGTTCGAATAATTCCTGAGCTGCGACGTAGTCGCCCCGATTCAATTCGATCACACCACGATCGTAGAGCGAGTCGGCATCGCGAGGAAGGGAAAGTTCGGTTCGCAAACGCGCCTCGGCGACTGCCAGGTAAGTTCGGGATCGGGCGGTAACTTCCGAAACCGAAGGATACTTCTCGACCAGCCCCCGGAAGCGATTGCGTGCTTCGGCAAAATGGCCTCGCGAAAATTCTCGATGCGCCGCCTCAAACGCTTTCAGGGCGGCCGCTTCGTCGCGAGTCGGCTGCGGTGGCGGTTGAGCGAGGGCGGGTCGGTTGAGGACCAAAGTTGGCCTCACTTGAGCCGGTTTGCTCCTGCTGGGTGCTGTTTTGGCGCGACTCGAGGTGCGTGGGGCGGTCTTCAATTGCTTTTTTGCGCTGCTAGTAGCTTGCCGGCTGCTCTTGACCACGCGTCCGGCGGTCCGCTTGGTTTTTGCAGATTTCGCATTGGTCGCCTTATGCGCCCGCGCCTTTCCCGCCGGCGAGCGCTTTGTCGCGGGCTTTAGCCGCGTGGCTTTCGGTTTGGCGGCCGATTTGGCCGACGCTCGCGCAGATGACCGTGGGGAAATCTTTTTTACGCTCTTGGCTACTGAAGTTCTCATGCGCAAATTGCCTCGCTAGTGGCGAAAGCTCAACGAAATCAGCGCAAAAACAAGCGGAGAATCTTAGCACAGGTCGGCGCGTAAATCAACGAAAGAGTAGGGTTTGCGGACTTCATGAACCACTTGCCCAACCTTTATAAACATAGGTTGCAAAAGAAAAACACTTGAAGCCGTCTGGAACGGCATGTTAATGTGACTCAGGAACTTCGGCGTTCCGCTCCACCGACGCCCCCAAAAGTTCCGCAAACACCTAACGCAGGCCGTCAGTGCGGATGCGCGGTCAGATCTTAGAGCCCTGCCTCCTCTGGAATTTCTGCTCTAGCCAGCGAACATGGCCAATACTTCAATAGTACTTCAGGAATCGCGCTACCATCAGATCAAGGCGATGCTAGCCAGGCTGCGGTTGGACTCGGCCGCCCGGCTCGTCGTGTTGGTCGATAAAGATGGTCAACAGATCGCGGTTCACGGCGAGTTGGGAGATCTGGACACCACGAGCCTTGCCTCGCTGGCTGCCGGCAATGTGGCGGCCACCGGCGGGATGGCCAAACTGATCGGCGAAAATGAATTCCCAACCCTTTCACACGAAGGGGAAAAGGAGAGCATTCATATTTCCGTCATCGGCCGGGTCCTCTTGCTGGTAGTCTTTGACGATCGCTCCAGCCTGGGCTTAGTTAAGCTAAGATCCAAGCAGCTTTCACATGAACTCGCCAAAGCATTTATCGAGATTGAAAAAGAGTCCGCATCGGCCGGTGCAAATAGTGCGCTCGGGTTCACAGAGATCACCGACGAAGAGATAGACAGCCTGTTTTCCCCCGCCTAGCCCTTCCGACTATGACCTTCATTAATTACGCATCGCGAGAGATTAACTGCAAGATCGTTTATTACGGTCCGGGTCTTTGCGGTAAGACTACGAATCTGCAGTACATTTATGACTCCACCGCCGCGCAGGCCAAAGGAAAGCTCATCAGTTTGGCCACCGAAGCTGATCGAACGCTGTTTTTTGACTTTATGCCTTTGGAGCTCGGCACCGTCCGCGGCTTCAAGACCCGCTTTCATTTGTACACCGTTCCGGGGCAGGTCTTTTACGAAGCTTCGCGCAAACTGATTCTCAAGGGCGTAGACGGCGTGGTATTTGTGGCGGACTCTCAGGAAGAGCGCATGGACGCAAACATCGAATCGCTCAATAACCTGGAAGAGAACCTGCGCGCGTACGGGTATGAATTGATGAAGCTTCCTTACGTTCTCCAACTCAACAAACGTGACTTGCCGAACGTGATTCCGAGCCACGACCTGACCGCAGAGCTCCAGCGCAAGGGTGAACCGGTAATTGAAGCTGTGGCGGCAACGGGCGCGGGAGTGTTCGATACCTTGAAAGCGGTGGCCAAGCAGGTGCTCACCGAATTGCGGAAATCTTAAGTCACAGGGATTTTACCATCAGCAAGCCGTCCCCGCCGTTCGAATAATATTTCGGCAGCCGCTGAGTTACTGCATAGCCGAGGCTCGCATATAGTTTTTGCGCTGAGACGTTGCTCGAACGCACTTCCAGGCGGACGATTCGCACATCGCGACGCTGAAAACCCGCTTCAATCGTTTCCATTAAACAACTTGCCAGACGGCGCCGTCGGTGTTCGGGCGCTATTCCGATCGTCGTGATATGTCCGGTGTGATCGGGTTCCAGTAACCCGATGACGAAGCCTGCCATGACGCCGTTTTGCATTACGACGCGATAGGAAACCGACTCGAGCGCCGTCAGTAAGTATTCAAAGGTATCTCTGCTGTAGGCTTCACCGTCGACGAAACAACGCTGATCCAGTCGCCAGCATTCTTCGATCTGCGACACGGTCAACGGCCGCACGTCATACCGAGCGTTAATCGGCGGAACGAGCGCAATATTCGCGCGCGTCTCGTTTTGTTCAGGCCCGCGGCTGTTAGGCCACCAGCGTGGGCGGAATTTTTTCAGAACGGCCATAGCAAACTCGTCCGCTACGTTTCAGGGTGCTCCGGATTATAGCGTGTTTCCCGAGGCTCTTTACAAGTGTTGGCTGCTCACCCGGTGTTTCACAGCAGCAGCATGCAATCGCCATAGCTATAAAACCGGTACCCACTTTTCACCGCGTGCTCGTAAGCAGCGAGCGTCAATTCACGCCCAGTAAACGCGGAAACCAGCATAAGTAAAGAAGATTTGGGCAGGTGAAAGTTTGTTAGCAGCCCATCCATGATACGGAATTCATAACCGGGAATTATGGTCAGCGATGCGACACCCGATTGCATGGTGATTTCGCCGGCCGGCGAGGTCGCAGATTCGAGCGCCCGTGCTGTGGTCGTGCCGACGGCAATTATTCGGCGACCTGCGGAGCGCGACCGGTTAATCAGAGATGCCGTTTTCTGGGTGATAGAGAAACGCTCGGCGGCGACTTTGTGTTTAGTAATATCCGGAACTCTGACCGGCTCAAACGTGCCATAACCAACGTGCAAAGTGATTTCGGCCACGAGCACACCGCGAGCCTTCACTGCTTCCAGAATCGACGGTGTAAAGTGCAAACCCGCTGTCGGTGCGGCGATGGCGCCGCGTTCGGAGGCATATATTGTTTGATACCGCTGGCGGTCGTCTGCGGGACTGTGCGCGTCGCGATTGATATAAGGCGGCAGCGGCGGCTCGCCAATGCGATCGATAACGTCGTCCAGATTTTCGTCTGTCTCGAACCTGACGACTCGAATGCCGTTCTCCAGACAATCAGTCACCTGCGCCCGCATGGCAGTATTTGAAAAGCTGATCTCGGTTCCGGATTTTAGTCTCCGCGCCGGCCGCGCCAACGCTTCCCATGTGTTTCGTTCTACTTCGCGCACCAGCAACAATTCGACAACTCCACCAAAGGGCGCACGCTGCCCGCGCAGGCGCGCCGGAAACACCCGGGTGTTATTGATTACCAGCACGTCTCCTGCCGTCAGTTGCGACGGCAAATCTTTGAAAAGAGAATCGCGCCAGGTTCGGGTCGCCCGGTTCACAATCAGCATTCGCGAGGCATCACGCTCAGAGAGCGGCTCCTGCGCGATCAAGCTTTCCGGCAGCTGGTAATCGAAATCCGAGATGTCCACTACGATTCTGTGCCGGGAGTGTTCTGTCAGGAATACGAGGCCGAAGGCACATTAAGTCCCGGAGCGGCGATCGGTTGCTCCATCTGCTCGCGATGGAAGACGCCCGTTAGCTGCGCGCCGAAGAGTAAGACGAGGCTGGAAACATAACCCCAGGTCAGCACCGCCACCACCGCGCCGACTGAGCCATAGACTTGTTCGTAATTGAAGTAGTTCAAGCTCCACGCGAAGATGTATTTCGCCACTTCCCACAACAGGCTGCCAATCAGCGCGCCCGGCACGCAATCGGAAACCTTAACGTAGGCGTTCGGCATAAAGCGATAGACAATCAGGAACAGCGTGAACGTTACGAGCAAACTCACCAGGGCGAAAACCGTCTGCCAAAAGAAACTGCCGGCCGCTGCCAGCAGGCGGTAGTGCTCTAACTGCCTCGGCGACATGCGGTTGGCGATTTCCTGTAAGTAGACGAGCACGGAAGTACTGAAGACCGAAGCGACCAGCAACAGGCCGACGATGCCAATCATGGCCAGGGTGAGCAGCCGCCCGTGCACAAATGTTCGATGTGTTGTTCCCCAGATGCGATTGAGTGCGCGTTCGACTACGGCAAAGACCCATGAACCCGCCCACAGCACAATGATCCCGCACGTGGCGATTATTCCGGTGCTGACATTCGCAAGCGATCTGAGGGTGTCGTGCAGGAACTTGCTCGAGCCGGGATAGACCTCGACGACATGTTGAATCATCTGCGTGCCGCTGGCAAGACGGTTACTCAAAGCGAGCAGCAGCAGGAGTGCTGGGAAGAGGGTCATCAATCCGAAATAACTCATGGCCGCAGCAGACGTGAACAGATCATTCTCATGAAATTGATGAATTGCATGAGAAATCATCCGCCGCCAGGGCGAACGATTTTTGACTCCGAATGAATGACGAGAAATGCGTGTCGGCATGTAATACGTGTTTTGCTCTTAGTACTTAGTGCCGTGTTTCTGACACCTCATCTGAGCTTCCCCGCGGACTACAAGTTCCGCTGATTGAGCCCGCTCTTAGGTCGGTCTACTGCCCCGTCGCGACAGAGTCAGTACCATTTGCGTAAGCAAATGGGATAAATGAGTTCGCTCGCGTTGGCGCTTTATCCCATCCGCTCACGCGGATGGTACCGACTGCATTTATCAGTATGAATCAAACAAGGTCGATCGCTCTTGCCCCGGGTTCTTTCCGTAATGTTGATATGCGAGTTGTGTCGCCATGCGACCGCGCGGCGTGCGATTCAGAAAGCCAATTTGTATCAAATACGGCTCAATGATTTCTTCGATCGAATCTTTCTCTTCGTGAATCGCAGCCGAAAGAGTCCCCACGCCGACCGGGCCGCCGTCGAACTTTTCAATAATAGTCAGCAACAACTTTCGATCCATTTCGTCCAGGCCATACGTGTCGACCTCCATCCGATTCAATGCGTCCCTGGCCACGTCATGAGTAATGCGACCTTCATAATCGACCTCGGCATAGTCGCGCACTCGACGCAGGAGACGGTTCACGATGCGCGGAGTACCCCGAGAGCGCCGGGCTATCTCGTGTGCGCCGCCGTCATCGATTTCGACCTTGAGAATGTTCGCTGAGCGCCTGCAGATTGTTTCCAGGTCTTCGTGCGGGTAAAAGTCCAAATGAAAATTGATTCCAAACCGGCCGCGCAGGGGCGCGGTGATCAATCCCGCGCGCGTGGTCGCGCCGACCAGGGTAAATTTCGGCAGTTCAAGTTTTATTGAGCGCGCGCCGGGCCCCTGTCCAATCAGCAGATCGAGACTGAAATCCTCCATTGCCGGATACAGCTTCTCTTCCAGTGCCGGTAGCAGCCGGTGAATCTCGTCAATAAACAGCACGTCACCTTCCTGCAGATTCGTCAGCAAGGCAGCTACGTCTCCGGTTTTTTCGATGGCCGGCCCCGAAGTCGACTTCAGTTGGGCGCCCATTTCTGTGGCGACGATGTGCGCGAGAGTCGTCTTTCCGAGTCCCGGAGGCCCCGTCAGCAGCACGTGATCGAGGGCTTCACGCCGTTTGCGGGCGGCGGCGATGTAGACTCGCAGATTTTCTTTCGCTTTTGTTTGACCGATGTATTCGGCCAGCCGATTTGGCCGCAGCGAAAGATCGTATTTCAGATCTTCATCAGTCGGTGTGGCATCTAAAGTTTCTGCGGCTCTGGTTGCTTTCGCCATTCTTAAAGTGAATTGTGAATGCGGGAGACGTTTCGGTCAACTTACCAAGACATTTCTCGTAGGCAGTTGTGTGGTCGGTCAAAACAAGCCCGGTGAAGCGCAAGCGTCCTCGCTTGCATATTCTGCAACCGGGACGGTTGCGCTCCAGTCGATTGCATCGTGACTTTTCGTGATGTGACTTCGTGGATCGTGTCTCTGCCAGCATTAAGAGCGATCCACGAAATCACACAAAATGGCACGAAAACATGCTCAAGATCTGGTCGCTCTTAAGCCTTCGCCAGCGATCGCAAACTGCGACGCAGGATCACTTCGACAGAAAGGTCGCCGCCTTCGTCGATGGCATTCTTGACGGCTTTCTCGGCCGCCACTTTTTGGTAACCAAGGTTCGCCAGCGCCGATACGGCATCGTCGCGCATTGAGTCCGGCGACCCGTGCGATCCGGCCGCCGCAACTTTGGCGGCAAACTCTTCTTCCAGCGCCGGGGATGACAACACGGCAACCTTGTCGCGCAGATCGACGACCAGACGTTCGGCGGTCTTACGGCCCACGCCGGGAATCGAAACCAGACGCGCCAGATTGTTGGTGCGGATCGCGGCGATCATTTCGTCGGCATTCATTCCGGAAAGCAGCTTGATCGCCAGCCCCGGGCCTACCCCATTAACTGATATTAGTTGCAGGAAAAGCTCGCGCTCGCGCGCAGTCTTGAATCCGAAAAGCCGAATCGCATCCTGACTAAGATGGGTATAGACGCGTAGCTGGACTGCTGATCCGATGTCGCCCAGTTCGTAAAAAGTTGAAACCGGAATAGCGACTTCATAGCCCACGCCACTCACATCGATAATCGCCGACGTAGGCTGTTTTGAAAGGAGTGTTCCTGAAAGATGCGCGATCATTTTGGAGTGCGGTAACTCGTTACCGCTTTCCTGGGCCGCGACTGGTCGCGGTCAATGTCTGTGTAAGCCCGTCAAACCGGAGGTGACGACTCGCCGCATACAAAGCGCTGACAAGTCAGCGCACTCCAAAAGAAATGTGGCTGTTTTGGAGTGGCGTGGCGCGACGCCCCCCGGGCGCTGCCCTACATGCGGCCACGGGCCCGCTCGCCAGCGTATGTACAGCGCCGCGGATTATGGCGTAAATATGTTTTCATTCGCAAACGTGTCGCTTTTCGGTTCGTCCCATCGGGGTTATACTTTTCTCGCGCGCCATGAAGAGAGAAAAGATTTCAGAACTCACCACCAGCCGTTTGAGTGTTTACCTGCGCTGTCTTAATGAACTGGCGTCGGCCGGAATCAAAACTGTTTCCTCGCAGGAACTGGCCGAACAATTCAATCTGAATTCCGCGCAAATAAGAAAAGACCTGGGCTACTTCGGTGAGTTCGGCGTGCGCGGCACCGGTTATTACATCGAAGATCTGCGCGCGCATCTCACGAAGATCCTCGGACTGGACAAGCCACATCGCGTCGGAATCGTGGGCGCGGGCAGACTCGGAAGGGCGCTGGCGAATTACAACGGTCTGGAAAAATCAAACTTTACGGTGGTAGCTCTGTTTGATAACGACACGAGCAAGATCGGCGAGCGGACGCGCAGCGGTGTTGAGGTCTTTGAAGTCAACAAAATCGCCAGAGTAGTTCGCGACAAATCGATCGATGTGGCCGTAATCGCAGTGCCGGCGCGCGCGGCGCAGCGCGTGCTCAACCATGTCATGGCTGCGGGCGTGAAGGCAGTGCTCAATTTTGCTCCCGCGCCGCTCAAAGCGCGGCTGGGCGTCAAGGTAAAGACAGTCGATCTGACGACCTCGCTTGAATCGCTATCATATTTCCTGGCCCAACCGCCGCGACCACGGATGCAAAATCCCGCCAGCACAAAGCGCAAAGAGGCTGAGGATGTACCCGCTGAAGAACCTCGGGTCTAAAACATCTAAATGGACGAACAAATCGCACGCCGAGATCTCCTGCGCATCTGCCATTTGATGTACGAGCGCAGTTACGTAGTCTCTTCAGATGGCAACATCAGCTTGCAGCTCGATGACGGTCGTGTGCTGGCCACGCCGACGATGACGTGCAAAGGCAGGATGAGTGAAGATCTGCTGGCGATCACGGATCTCGAAGGTCGGCCCTTGAACGATCGCCGGGCCTCGAGCGAGTTGGCGATGCACCTGTTGATCTATCGCGAGCGGCCGGACGTAAAGGCTGTTTGTCACGCGCACCCGCCACATGGAACTGCGTTCGCGGTCGCCGGGCTGCCAATAGATCAGCCGATTCTGTCCGAGGTGATTCTGACGTTGGGGTGTGTGCCCCTGGCAGAGTACGGCACGCCTTCGACCGAGGAGTTGAGCGATGCCATGCGCCCACTCCTGAAGCATCACAATGCTTTGCTGATGGCCAATCATGGCGCGGTCGCTTACGGTTCTGATCTCTGGCAAGCGTGGGACCGCCTGGAGACCCTCGAGCACACGGCGAGGATTGCGATTCTTTCGCGCGTGCTGGGCGGCTCGCGAAATCTGCCTGCCGACGCGATTGAAAAACTCATCAATGTTCGTGAGGCAGCAGGCTACCTGAATCAGGATGCGCGTTGTCAGGCGTGTGGTTACCTGCATGAAACGAATCTGGCTTGTCCCACCGGGGATCGTCCGTCGCGTTCGTATCCAGCTGAGAACGGGTTCGGAAAAGTTTCGTTGACTCGCGAGGAACTGGTTGAACTTCTGAGCCAGGCGGCGAGGTTGAGCGAATGAAGCTGGAGAAACGATCCACGAAGTCACCCGAAAGTCACGAAGCAGAAGAGGTAGTTCGTGGATCGTCCTCCACAGATGACCCAGCACCCGCGAAGTTCCTGAATCGTGAATCGTAAATAGAAGAGCACGTGTTATTCTATTTTGGATTAACGATTTAGTGATTAACTCCTCTCGATAGGGAGAAACTGAATGCAAGAAGCACTCGGAATGGTGGAAACCAAAGGCCTGGTGGCGATGATTGAAGCTGCCGATGCGATGGTCAAGGCGGCCAACGTCACCCTGGTTGGGTATGAAAAAATCGGCGCGGGTTTTGTCACCGCAATCGTGCGTGGCGACGTCGCGGCGGTTAAGGCAGCCACTGACGCCGGTGCAGCGGCCGCGCGTCGCGTCGGCGAACTTGTGAGCGTCCATGTGATTCCACGTCCGCACGGCAGCGTCGATGAGGCCATGCCGGTGACCGCCCAGGCACGCGCATGATCATTGCGCGAATTATGGGCACGGTCGTCTCGACGCAAAAGGACGAGCGGCTCGAAGGCAAGAAATTGTTAATCGTGCGGCCGATCAATGTTGACGGGACGGACACCAGTGGTTACGTCGTGGCCGTCGATACCGTCGGCGCCGGCTTTCATGAACGAGTACTCGTAGTTGCCGGATCCAGCGCCCGACTCGCCGCGGGCATGAAAGACACGCCCGTAGACGCGGCGATTGTTGGCGTAATTGATACCGTTGATGTCACTCCGTGATCAAAGTCTAATGTCCCAAGGCCACATTGGACATTAGACGTTCGGACCTCCGACTTGATATGCAACTAGCACGCGTCATCGGCACAGTCGTAGCTACTGTCAAGAACGAATCACTGCAGGGCCGCAAGCTGCTGGTGATCCAATCCTTGAATAAAGATCTGAAGGAGCAGGGGAAGCCACTGGTGGCGGTTGACGCCGCCGGCGCCGGAGTTGGCGAATTGGTTTTCTGGTGCCGGGGAAAGGAAGCGAGCTTTCCCTTTAAACGCGAAGACACACCGACTGATTGTACGATTGTCGGAATTGTTGATTCTGATAGTCATGTCTTTCGGGAATAGGACTTTGGTCGGGAATAGGACTTTGGTCTTTGGATTTTGGACTTTGGAATTTTGGACTTTGGATTTTGGAATTTGATGTCTGTTCAGCGAGAGCGTGTAAGAAAGACAAAACCTAAAACCTAAAACCTAAAACCAAAGACCAAAGACCAAAGACCAAAGGACAAAGACCTAAAACCAAAGACTAAAGACCTAAGACCTAAGACCATCTTTTCTAACAATGATTCTCGCGAAAGTTCTCGGCAACGTAGTCGCCACACAAAAAAACCATCGCTATGAAAGCGCGCGCGTAATGCTGTGCGAGAGCATTACTCCCGAAGGTGAAGCAACAGGTAATACCGTCCTGGCTCTCGACGCCGTCGATGCAGGCGTCGGCGACACGGTCCTAATCGTGCAGGAAGGATGGAGCGCTTCGACCACCGCGACGGGAAAAGCGGGCGCGGCTATAGACTCGGCCATCGTTGGCGTCGTCGACCGCATCGATCTTCTGGAAGTAAGTAAATAAATCGCGATCAGTCGTCCGCAGGTATCCGAATTGAGCAGTAAACAAGATCCAGCGCGTTTGATAGCGGATCGCGTCGCCCGCCGCCTCGCGGCGGATGCAACCGCACCTCGCCCGGAACCGGACAAACGCAATGACGCTCAGCGTACTGGTGAGCAGCCGCGCGCCCGGTTGATCGACTTTGTTTCTCCCAAGCCACCTGCGTCAGTCCGACCGTCGATTGGTTCGGACGCCTCGCGGCCGTTGCCATCCCTTAAACTCGAGCGCCCGCCTGTCTCACAAGTGGCACAGTCGCCCTGGCTCGCTCCGTTCACACAGAGCTTCACCCAGATTGGTTCGCCATCCGCGGCCCGCAATGCGGACTCGGTCGATCATCCCAGTCAGGAGCGATTTGGCGTAGCAGAAGCCGCCGTGTCAGAACTTGTCGAATTTTTCGAGAACGAAAAGCAGTGCTCCGTTGATCCCAGCGGTAAGCCATGCGATCACTGCGCTATGTGCAGTTCGCGCGGTTTCTAAGTCAGCGGCACTTCATCAGACGACCTTCATTTCCAAATCTTAAGGTGAAGGTACCAATAACTTCTTTGGTATCGACGTCGGAGATCGTCAGGCTCAGTTCCTGCTCGTCGACACTGCCTTTGTAGCGGACAGGACGACTAGTAGTGGACTCATTGTTACGGACCGGTCCCGCGTGTTCTGTCGTGAACGTCCCCGAGACGTCGAATTGGTGTGAATTGTTCAGCACGATGCGCTTCGGAATGGCTCCGCGGGCGCAGTCAAATTCGATTTCAGCTCCGCGTTCACTAACCTCTGCGCGGATGTGCTGGCCTCCCCAGACTCCGGTAGCGAGGGGTTCGTCCTTGCCCTGCGATGGTGGTTCGCGTTTAGACTCCGCCGAGCGGCATGAACCGCCCGGGGCGAATAGCCAGACTGCTAGAAAAATCATCGCTATCTTCATAAAGCTAATGTAGCTAAGCACTTAGCGTCGCGCCGAATTCTGTTGACCTGCCCCGCACCGGTTAGCTATAGTCATTTTACATGCTTGCTTCCGTGAATAGGAAGCAGGAACTCTCGGGCATGATCCTCGGAAGCGCTCCTACGCGTCGCCCAGGCACATCAATCTGATAAAGAATCAGAAAGAAAGGTTCCCCATGGATACCCGGAGACATGTCTGTACTCACGCCCTTGGTCACAATTTGAGATCGTTCGCAACAAAAGGCAGTCTGCGTTTTGCGGCCATAGTTATCATTGCGGCGATAATTTCCGCGGCGATTGCAGTGCTGGCATATGCGCAAAAGCCGGAAGCGGTTTTGCGCCGCGAAACTCAGAACTTGCAACCGTCTCGGGTGGCGATTCCGCGGCGCTCAGTGCCCACTCGAAAAGGATTACGAGGCAACAAGCTGTCGGCCGATCAGGCACAGGAGCAGGAGCCGACACCGCGAGACCAACAGGAGAAGGGTCGGCGGTCACGTGGGGATGGCCGTCCGCAGGAGGGCCGGCTGCGCAAAGCACGTCCATTTACGGGCGACGTGCGACAACTGCCATATACACAACCAATCAAGGTTGAGCGTCCCGAACGGGAAGCGCCAGAGCCCAATCCCTCACAGTTTGTCCCAGCCGGCGAGACTGCAGACTCGATTTCCAAAGAGGCAGCTGCAGCAGCAGCGCCGCAGAGTGGGCTCAGTGCCCCGGCACCGCCACCAACGGCTAACTTTGAAGGTCTGGACTTCAATACGTTCGGCAATGGACACCCACCTGACACCAATGGTGACGTTGGTCCGAATTACTATATTCAAACCATCAACACATCGATTGGCATCTTCGACAAATCGAGCGGTACGCGGGTCGCCGCATTTTCATTCAACAGTTTCATGAGTCAGGGTCACTTCGGCAATCTGTGTGACACCAACAATTTCGGCGATCCGGTTGTGCTTTATGACACGTTCGAAGATCGCTGGATCATCACAGACTTTGCTTTCACGCTTAACGGAAGCGGCGCCGTGATCAATCCGCCGGGCGCGTTTCAATGTCTTGCTGTTTCCCAGTCAGGAGATCCGGTTTCGGGCGGTTGGAATTTCTATTCGATCAATACCGCGGGCGGGTTGGGCGACTATCCAAAGTTCGGCGTCTGGCGCGATGGGCTTTATATGTCCGCAAACATGTTCAACTATGCGGGCACAACGTTTTTGAATTCCCGCGTATATGCATTCAATAAAGCCCAAATGTATGCCGGCGCTCCATCGGTGCAGATGGTTTCTTTCGATGCGGCCCCCGGCGATTTCGCTCTGCTCCCCAGCAACGCGCGACTACAGACAGGCACTCCGCCTCCGGGAACGCCAAACTACTATATTTCGACCTGGCTCTTCACCAACGCGGTCTCGGTTTATAAGTTCCGCGTAGACTGGGATCATCCTTCTTTATCAACATTCACCGGCCCTACTGCCGCGGTAACCGCAACCAGTTGGCCCAACGCCAGCGTTCCCAATGCCCCTTCGCAGGGAGGGAACAATCTTGACGTTCTCCAGATTCGAGCGATGATGCAGAACCAATACACGAATATTGGTGGGACAGAATCGCTGTGGGCCACGCACACGGTGCGCCGTGGCGATGCAACAGGGTTCGCCGCGCCGCGCTTCTATCAGGTTCCAGTCACCGGAGGAACAGTTGCGCCCGCCACCCAGGCAGCGACCTTCGATCCCGACGGAGCCAACGTCATATACCGCTTCATTCCGAGCCTGGCAGTGGATCGCGCCGGCAACATGGCTCTGGGCTACAGCACCTCGAGCAGTACTACCAAGCCGGCGATCAAATATGCCGGCCGCCTGGCCACAGATCCGATCAACACCTTCAGTCAGACCGAGCAGGTGCTGATTCAGGGAGCCGGTACGCAGACCGGGCTTTGCGGCGGTGTGAGTTGTACTCGTTGGGGTGATTACAGTTCGATGACGCTCGACACGGACGGCTGCACCTTCTGGTACACGAACATGTATTACCCGGTTGATGGTCTTAACCATCACACTCGCATTGGATCGTTCGCGTTGCCGCAGTGCACGACCGTCGGCCAGGGAAGGATTCAGGGAACGGTGACGTCAAGTTCCGGAGCAGGTCCGATTAACGGCGCCACGGTTACTTTGGGAAGCAGAACCACGACCACCGACGCGAGCGGGTTCTATTCGTTTGCCGGGCTTCCGGCCGGAACCTATCCGGGCATGACTGCAAGTCTGGCAGGATACACATCCGCCTCGGTCACCAACGTGGCTGTGAATGAAGGTGCGATCACAACCCAGAACTTTGTGCTCAGTCCGGGAGCCGACAGCGCCTGTTTGACTGATACGACTCAGCTCGACTTTCAGCGCGGTGGGCCCACCTCGGTTGATCTGACGACCAGTCCGGGTGATGTCATGCTGCCAAATACGCTGGCCGTTGATCAACAAAATACGGAATTGGGCGCCACTGGTTTTAGCATCACCACGACGCAGTGGATTGGACAGACTTTCATACCCGCTGTCAGCGGCAACCTGACAAAACTGGATATCAACCTTTCCTGCTCCGGTTGCAGCGGCCCGGACACTCCGGTAACGGTAGACATCAGGACCACGAGTGGCGGCCTGCCGACGGCCACCGTGCTCGCGTCTACTACCATCCCCGGTTTGTCGTATGCCAACGGAGTATATTTCGGGGCGAGGTTCTGCTGTCCGCGCGGGGTTTGCGAGGGCGGCAGCGGCGGCGG
>JBKPEE010000056.1:0-19832 GCA_046728235.1 Acidobacteriota bacterium | reverse complement strand
GAAGGCGTTAGCAAATTCCAGCCCAGGGTTGCGCGCGCCGGCGCGCTACCCTGGGTAACCACGGAAACGTTCGTCGCAACTCTGAAAGGGTTGCCGAGCGAGGGATCTCTCCCGCAAACGCCGGTTAATTCCAGGAACCCCGACCCAGTCGCGAGCTTCACTGTAGATTTCATTCGCTCTTTCGAGAGAGCTCGCGAATTCATTGAGCAGCTGAAATAACCATGTTTGGGCAACGCTTTCAGGGTTGCAAACGAAGGCTTGCTCAATTCCCAGGGTAGCGCGCTGGCGCGCGCAACCCTGGGCTGGAATTAATTAACGCCTTCGGCGTTCACGTTAGTTCGGATTTTGAGACTGACCACCGGGCTTTAGCTCGGTGTGAAGAAGAGTCGCCACTCGGCCGGTTGCCTGGGCGTCAGGGGTGCTGTGTGTCAGTCTCGGTTTCGTCCAACGTTCGATCTTCCGCGAGCGGCGGCAACTCAACGGTGATCCGATCGTCGTTCGGATCGCGCAGATCGTCTCCGCTGAATCGGGCGAGCACCACCGTGATGTTGTCTTCGCCGCCGCGATTGTTCGCTTCCGCCACCAGTGCATTACAGGCCGCGGCGAGATCTTCTGAATCGCTGACGATTTGCCGGATATCTTCGTTGCGCAGCTTGCCTGACAGTCCATCGCTGCACAACAGCAACGTGTCGCCGTCGCGCAGTTGAATGCGGCCCGTGGCCGGCGTCAATTCATTCTGCGCGCCCAGTGCCTGGAGAATTACGTTGCGGAACATGTGAGTTTCGGCTTCCGCTTCGCTGATTTGTCCCACATCGACAAGTTGCTGGACCAGCGACTGGTCCTTGGTCGCCAGGCGAATTTGCTGACCTCGCATTACGTAGGCGCGGCTGTCGCCGACCTGAATCAAATCCAGCTTGCCGTCCTTAATCGCGGCGCCCGTAAGCGTTGCGCCCATGCCGCTGCAGCGACTGTCCTCGAGGCTCTTGTAATGAATATTCTTGTTCGCCTCCATGGTGGCATGTTTCAGACAGTCGACCAGCGAAGAATCGGCTTCGCATCCGTTGCCGTCGTTATTTCTGCCGAGCAATACATCGCGCACGGCTTCGATCGCCATGCGGCTCGCCACGTCACCCGCCAGCGCGCCGCCCATGCCATCGGAAACGACCAGCACCAGGCCATGATCGCCGACGGTGAACTCGCGCATGTCGGCGGGATTCTCCGCCCCGTCAGATCCGCTCCACGCTCGGCCCGCAGTCAGATCGAGTAACAGGAAATTGTCTTCATTGCCGCGGCGTACGCGGCCCACGTCTGTCTTTGCGTGGAGTTCAACGAGCATAAGTTACGAGATTATAGATTGCGAAAGCTTTCTGGTGTAAATATCGAGAGCCATTCAATTACCGATCTGAGCGAGGGCCTGGTCGATGTCCGCGATGATGTCGTCGGTATCTTCAATGCCGACGGAAATGCGCACGAGCCCGTCAGTGATCCCGAGCCGCTCTCGCACTGCGGGCGCCACCGATGCATGCGTCATGGTCGCCGGGTGGCACACGAGCGTTTCAACGCCGCCCAGACTTTCCGCGAGGGTACATACCTTCACCGACTCGAGCACCGTGCGGGCAGCAGCGAGCGATCCGACATCGAAAGATACCATGCTGCCAAAGCCGCGCTGCTGGCGCTTGGCGAGCTCGTGCTGCCGGTGTGACGTCGATCCGGGATAATACATTTTCAAAACCTTAGGGTGATCCTCGAGGAACGCCGCCACGGCGCGCCCGGACTTATCGTGCTGTTCCATGCGTAGCGCCAGGGTTTTGACGCCGCGCAGCACCAGCCACGAATCAAACGGCGAGAGAATTGCGCCGGCGCTGTTTTGCACGAACGCGATCCAGGCAGCATCATCTTCGTTATTCAAAATCACGGCGCCGCCGATGCCGTCTGAATGACCATTGAGGAATTTTGTGGTCGAGTGAACCACGATGTCGACCCCAAATTCCATCGGTCGTTGCAGGTACGGCGACATAAACGTGTTGTCGCAAACTACCCGCGCGCCGCCGGCGTGGGCAATGTCTGAGACGGCTTTCAAATCGGTCACGATCATCACGGGGTTGGTCGGCGTCTCGACAAAAACCATGCGCGTGTTTTCTTTGATTGCCGCTTCCACGTTCGTGACGTCCGACGTGTCGACAAATTCAAACTCGATACCGTAATTCGCCAGCACCCGTTTGAAAAGCCGATTGGTCCCGCCATAAGTATTGTCAGATACGATGACGTGATCGCCGGCTTTAACCAGTCGTAAGGTCGCATCGATCGCGGCCATGCCCGATGCGAAGGCGTATCCGTATTGCGCGCCCTCGAGGGCCGCGAGATTTCGCTCCAGCGCCAACCGCGTGGGATTCGCAGTACGGGCGTATTCAAAGCCTTTGTGCTTGCCTAAACCCTCCTGGGCATTGGTCGATGTCTGGTAGATGGGAACTGTAACGGCGCCGGTGGCAGAATCCGGTTCCTGCCCGGCATGAATTGCGGTAGTGGCAAAACCCATAAAAGGATAAAGACTCAGGAGCGAATAGTCACGAGCTAAGAAACGCGAGACTCGGATAGTAGCGTGCGCATGTTTTTAGTGTCAATTCAGCAGACGGGCGAGTAATGGCTGAAAGTTGCGTTGTTGCTGCTGAGATGGGCCTGTTTCACTCACACCTCGTTGAAGCGAGGCGTGAATAGGAGCAAATCCTAACCTTAGCCATTCGCGAAGTACAAATTAAAGCCACCACCCGAAGGGCGCAGGCAAAAGGTCTTGATCGGCGCCAGACTCTGTTTCCGTCACGGGCAGAATGGGTTATCATCAGGTCATTAGGTCGCAACACTAAAGCGTTCCTTGCGCGTTCTGCGTACCCGACGCGCATATCCATGTCGCGGAGGGAACAATGATTGACGAAGATCAGTCGGAAGAGGTCGCGATCGATGAGCGACGCCAATATGATCGTTCGCGACTGTTGGTAGACGTTCACTTTCACGGCGGCGAAGCGACTGGTGTGGCCAGCACCAGGGACATCAGCATGGGCGGTCTCTATATGAGCACGCAGGCCGATATTGCCGTGGGAGAGACGCTTGATTTGAGAATACCGCTGGCGGGACGGCACGTCGTGGTCAAGGGTGACGTGGTATACAGTAACCCGGGTCACGGCGTCGGAGTCCGCTTTCATCGCCTCTCGCACGAAGCCCGCGAGCTGATGGAGAGGGAGTTGCCGAAGCCTTAGAGGTATGTTTGATCAATTCACTTTAGGCATTGAGGAAGAGTTCCAGATCATCGATCCGGCGACGCGCGAATTGCGCTCGCATGTGGCTGAAATTCTGGAAGCAGGCCGCATGCTGCTAGGCGAGCAGATCAAGCCTGAGATGATCCAGTCGCAGATAGAAGTCGGCACCGGCGTCTGCAAGAACATTCAGGAAGCGCGCGCCGACATTACCAACCTGCGCAGTATCATCTCTTCTTTGGCGGAGAAAAATGGATTGAAGATTGTGGCGGCTTCGACGCATCCAATCTCGCGCTGGCAGGACCAGAAAGTCTTCGAAGATGAACGATATGAACTGCTGGTGCAGGAATTGCAGACCGTCGCCCGGTCGCTGCTGATTTTTGGCGTGCACGTCCACGTCGGGGTTGCCGATCGCGAACGGCAGATCCATATCATGAACGCCTCACGATATTTCCTGCCGCATGTCCTCGCCCTGTCAACATCATCGCCCTTCTGGATGGGCCATAACACCGGACTGAAGAGTTACCGGTCAGAGGTCTTCAAACAGTTTCCGCGCACAGACATACCCGATCACTTTGATTCTTATCCGGGGTTTCAGCGTTACGTTGACCTGCTCATCAGGACCGGATGCATCAACGACGGGAAAAAGATCTGGTGGGACTGCCGGCCGCATCCGTACTTTCCGACCCTCGAATTTCGCATCTGTGATATTCCGACGCGCGTCGACGACACGGTGGCGATCGCGGCCTTGTTCCAGGCGATTGTCGCCAAGCTTTACAAGTTGATGGATCAGAACCTCGGCTTTCGCCTATATCGCCGCATGCTGATTCAGGAGAACAAGTGGCGCGCGGTGCGATATGGCCTGGACGGCAAGATGATCGATTTCGGCAAGAACAAGGAAGTCCCGGTGCGCGATCTGATTCGCGAGCTGATGGATTTTGTCGATGACGTGCTTGACGACCTGGGCTCGCGCAATGAAGTCGAGCACATTCATACGATCCTCGAGCGTGGCACCTCAGCCGACGAGCAACTGCGCGTCTATCGCGAAACCAATGATTTGAAAGCCGTGGTCGATCGATTGATTGAGTTGACGACAGAGAATGTGCCGCGAGCCGAGAATCTGATGGTGGGGAAGACTTCAGTGGTGCCCTCGGCGATTGCGAAGTAGGTTATCTCAGCATCCCATCAGAGAGAGCGCTGCAATTTTCCAACTTTACCTATTACGGTCGAGTAAACCTATCTCAAGGTAAGGAAGGGCGGCTTGCCCCCGCTTTGTCATCGCCCTCCGAACTCACCACCTCCGGATGCGTATGCGGCGACAAACCTTTCCACGTCTGAATCAACTTCAGGTTTGGGTTCGTACCCACAGCATCAACCAGCGCGCGCATGGTGACCTCGCCGTTTTTCTTCAGAATGTCATCAAAGGCACTCTCATCCTTATGGAAGATGCTGTTCTTATAGTTTTCGACCAGGGAAGTCGCGTCGCGAATTCCGAAATCAGCCAGTCGCTTGCGCACGCCGCCCGCATCCTCGTCCTGATCAGGACCGAGCGTGGTATAGAGAATCGCCTGATCGACCCAGTCTATGATGCGATCAGCTGGAAAACGAGTATTGATAAACAAGTCGACGAGATCGGCGGTTGCCATGTTGGGAATGTTCTCGATGTCTTCCTCTTCAAACCGGGCTTCATGCCAGACCGTGAGGCCGTCGAGATCACGCAACGGTAGCTGTGTTTCGAGACTCGGCACGATGATTGACCCGAGCCGTTTCAGTCCTGATTGAATCACTTGCCAGCCGACCCTGGGGAAAACACCGATGACGAAGCCCAGGACCAGCAGAAATTTTTCGACGCTGTGTTTTTGCGTCTCGGAACCGATGAGCGCATTGGGAGCCATCGCGATGACTTCGACCGCGACCCAAATAGCGATGATCGAAATGATGATCCGCAGGGAAACCGCAACGTAGGCGCTGGCCCGCAAGTCGCGGCGAATATAGCGCCTGAAAAGCAGTTGCAGGGCGAAAAAGTAAGCGCCCAGAAACGCGAAACGGACCGGTGAAGATATTGGCGTGTACACGGCCAGCCATTGGTCTGTGACGCTGGCAGTAGCCGGCGTGGGACTAACGGCCGAGTCCGGCGTCGGCGTCACGGCCGCGTCGGGGTTACTGCTGGCCAAAGTATCGACCGGCTGTGGCGTGGACCTATTTCTGGCGGGTGTGGGCGTCGGAGTTGCCGCGACCTTGTTGCTGTGCACCTCAACTTCCGTCTGCGTGCTGGCCCTCCCGATCTCTAATCGCCCCTGCCAGGGCGGCAAGGTGACCAGCCAGCCGAGGGCAATGAGAATTGTGGCGAAAATAACTGGAATGGTAGTGTCGACGGTGAAAATCGAGACTCCGGAATTATCACTCGACGGTTGAGTATCGAATACTCTGACTCCGGAACTCGCCGGATCAATCAACATAGTGCCGAGGTTGGTCGGCACTGCTCCATAAACAGCCTCGAACTTCTGAATGTACGTGTAGATCCGCGCTTCGCGTTCGGGTTCGGTCTCGTTTTCAAGTCCGGCAAACACTAACTCCTTCGGAATACGCCTCGGATCACGGAGACCGAGCCTTGTCAGATTAATTATGAACTCGTTCAGCAGGCTGGATTTCTTGGTAGCGATAAAGAGGTAGTACAGCATCGCCGGCAACGAACATACGATAATCAGAAAGATAGTGCGCAACAGCGCGGTCTGATATTTCGTCTCGAGCAGGAATACCGCTACGAAGAACAAAACGATCAGCGGTATCAAGCTGAATATGATGAGCCCGATCCGGCGTTGGGCGGTGGCATGCCTATAAGAGCGTTGGACTGCTGGCAGCGAAACGAACACAGCCAGTGCGAGGAAGCCGGCCAGAATCAAGTGCCAGTGATCAATAGCCAGCTGTTTTCTAACGAACCAAAGAATTCCGAGACCAATTGCCGGATAGAGCCAGGCAAGCGCTATCCGGCCATACCAACTAAGACCTTCGATCGCGCCTCCGCCGCCGCTATCGGTTGGAGCAGGTGAAGCCGTGAGGACCGGTCCACTCGTTTCATGAGGCTCTCCGTTGGATTCAGGGGGTGGTTCCGGCATACAACCTCGCTGGATGACTTGCTCAGCCACGGCTCGAACCTGAGCGCGCTGAAATGAGTAAGAGCTTGAAAAACTGTGAGCCTGAGGGCCTGCACACGATATTTGCAGGAAAAGAAAAAGTCAATTATTTCTGCTGGTTGGGCCAAACATACCGCTCGTGCTGGAGAGGGGCTTGCGGCTCTATGAATCTCGTCGCGCCAGATAGTATTGCCAAAGCATCCGGGCGGCGACGGATCGATAGGGCCGCCAGCGATCGGCAATGCGCGCGAGCTCGCTTTTCGACGGGCGCTGTTTCAACCCGCGCAGTCGGGCAACCGAGTTTGCCAGGGCAAGATCGCCATCGGGCCAGATATCCGGCCGGCGGAGCGCCATCAGCAGATAGATATTTGCGGTCCAGGGTCCGACACCTTTGATTTCAGTCAACGTCGCATAAGCTGCTTCATCATTCATCCGGCCGATCGTTTTCAGGCTGCCATTCATGAATGCTTGCGCAATCTGAATCGCGTAGTGGGCCTTCTGCCGCGTCATGCCGAGCGAGCGAAGGTACTCTTCTCCGCAATCGATGAACGTCACTGGATCGAAAGGATCAATGTGGGCACGCAAACGGCCATACATCGAGCGTGCGGACATGAGCGAGACTTGTTGTTCGAGAAGGATGCGGAGAAGGGTGTCAAAGCCCGGACGGCGTGCCCACATCGGCGGCGGACCATGTCTTTCGTAGATTGTCCGGAGATGTCGATCTCGCTCTGCGAGCGCCGCCGCAGCTGTCGCGAGGCTGTTCCTGGTGAGAGGGTTTGTTTGCCTGTGCACGGTCCGGTTTCTTCGCGGCTTGGAATGGACTAACTCACGAAAAGGCGCACAGAAGAAAACGGGGGCCGTGTTATTTGTGTGCTTTCGTGGATCGTTTCGTCAACCCATGCGACACAGCAGGGGAAATCAAGAGGACCCGCTGAACTTACCGATGTTGCAGTGCCAGCCTGAGAAAATTCTCGAATAGCAGCCGCCCGTCGCGCGATTCATTTGGATGTTCCCAGCGCGTGGGGTTTGAATGCCAATCTTCGAAAGATTTTTCCAGGTGAAACTGAACTGAATAGATCAATTGATTGTCAGAGCGTTTGACCATCATTTGATTGCGGCACAGGTACGATCGGGCGAGCAGCTTAAATCCGTCAGGCACGCGATCGAGTTGCAGGCCATGGTTTTGCCAAACCCGCAGGATCCGGCCTTCGCGCGTGTAGTCCTGCCAGACGCGCGATTCGGGATTGTCGATGCCGGTAAAGATGGGGTCCTCTGGCTCGACAATTCTCACGAACCGGTATTGATATTCGGTGACACGATTCGTGCGGCGCTTTTCCTGTTCCTGCTGATCAAGAGTTACTACGCGGGCGCCGAAACTCAATCCGATTAACTGGTGGCCGCCGCATATCCCCAGCACCGAAAATGCAGTGCGGCGAATGAATTCAGTGAAACCAGAGAGCAGCTCAGGGTTGTAGTAATCAAAGTCGCGCAGAGTACCGCTCAAGACAATTGCGTCGGGTGCGAATTCGATGGCTGCCTGCTGCACTTCGCTAACATGTGCAATTTGCGTAACTGGTTGCCGCACCAGACGTTCGATATTAGTGACGATATTTTGCAACGCCAGCGAGGCAATCTGTCGTTCGCGTTTGAGTTGGGCGTGGACTTCCTTGCCCATCTCTTTGCGGGCCACGTCCGAAAGATCTCTTTCGTCACGCAAGAGGTTGTCAACAATCAGCACGCGCGCGGTGGCGATCGTTTTCTCGATCGATTCGTAGCGACAAAAGTTTTGCTGATTAAAGGGAAAAGGAAGCGCCTCCGAGACGTCGGAGGCGCGAATTTCGGTCGGGTTTGTTTCCTGAACTTCCACGATTGTTTTAATAAGCCAAAAGCCGGTCCAAAGTCCTCAATCCAATTCTTGAATTGCCCAGCATTTGAAAATGTCTAAAGCGCGAGATTATCCTTTGCACGCTTCGTGATTTTTTCTGACTCGTCCTTCGGTTTCGTATTCTGCCTGAACTCTGGAACTCGCGGGCCGGCTCCAGCCTGATTAACCTCGGCTCGTACTTTAGCAATTATCTGCCGCCGAAGGCGAGTCTGAAACGCCTTGCCACGTGATGCAGTCAGCCGATCTGAAATGAGCAACATTCGATGCCAGGAGCTTTCGAGTTCGTCCGCCACCAGCGAAATCTTTGTGATGTCATACGGAATCGCGACGTTTTCGCAACCAAGGCGGGCGAACACCGACAAATATCGGGCCGTCGCGAGATCAGGACAGAGCATACGCCGGCGGCCGGCCTTCAATTCGATCCCCAGTAACGTGTGATGAATCTCGACAGCCACATTTCCGGCGGAGGGCGGAAATTGATATGACCGCGTCCTCGTTTTCAAGACCCGCGCTCTATAAAGATGTGGCAACCATGAATTCCCCAGTTCCTCTTCTATTTGCATGAGGTAGTCGGAAGCTGGAGTCATGACGCCGGCTGACTTCAGCGCATGCGCACTGAAATTGTTGGCCGCGCTTGGAAGACACTAAATACACGGCCCGGAAAAAGTCCGAGATAGAAAATACCCAGCACCGTAAGCGCCAGCGCTATCGCCACACTCGCGGGAATCGGAGGGACCTCCCAGGCGCCGCTGCGTTCGCGGAAAAACATGACAATGATCAGGCGCAGGTAGTAATAAGCTGAGATGACGGTGTTTAGTACGCCAATTACGACGAGCCAAATATAGCCTTGCTTGACTGCGGCGCTGAAGACAAAAATCTTCCCCATAAAGCCCGCGGTCAAGGGCATTCCGAACAGGCTTAGCAAAAAGAGTGAAAGCGAAAAAGCGAGCACCGGTGAAGCGAAGCCAATGCCGTTGTAGTCGTCCACCGTCGTCTGCAGGTCACCGCGCCGGGCAATCAAGGTAACTACCGCGAAAGCTCCCATATTCATAATGGCGTAAGTGAGCAGATAGAAGGCGACAGCCGAGAGAGCGGCGCTTCTGTCTTCCGGTGTCGTGGCGGCGCCCGCGGCGACAAATCCGACCAGCGCGTATCCCGCGTGCGCGATTGACGAATACGCCAGCATTCGCTTCACATTGTTCTGCACAATGGCCACGACATTGCCAAGGCTCATGGTAAGGACCGCCATTATTGCCAGCGCCCCGAGCCACGCCTTATGCGCGTAACCGCCGGCGCTTAGGACTGCGGTGGCGATCGGAAATCCAAAGATGAAGACCCGCATAAATGAAGCAAAGCCCGCAGCTTTGGGGCCCGCAGCCATGAAGGCGGTGACCGGCGTCGGCGCGCCTTCGTAAACATCCGGCGTCCAGACATGAAAGGGCGCAGCCGCGATCTTGAATCCAAAGCCGACCAGCAACATCGCAGCGCCGGCGAGCAAGAGCGGCGGATAGAGCGACTGATCCAGGCGTGACGCAATCGTGGCGATGTTCGTCGTGCCCGGCAGGCTCGTGGTCGCCGTGGCGCCATAGATCAGGGCGATCCCGTAAAGCAAAAACGCCGAGGCGAAGGATCCGAGGATGAAATACTTCAATGAGGACTCGTTCGAGCGAGTGTCAGTCCGGCGAAAGCCTGCCAGCACGTAAGTAGCGATCGAAAGAATCTCCAGCCCGAGAAACACGATCACCAGATCTCCCGCCGAAGCCATCAACATCATGCCGCTCGTGGCGAAGAGCAGGAGCGAATGAAACTCTCCGGCCGGGAGTTTCTCGGCTTCGATCCACACACTGGAAATCAGAATTGTGAGCAGGGCCACGACGAGGAAGATCAAAGTGAAGCTCAGACGCAGCTCGTCGAGAACAATCATGCCGTTGAAGGCGGTGCGTTGCGCCGGCCAGGTGGTCCAGAGCCAAATTGCGCCGGCCATGGCGGCAACCAGGCTCAACATCGACAATGAACCGGTTACCCATCGCTGATTGCGCCGGGCAAAGGCGTCGATCATCATGATCACAACGCCGGCAATGCCGACAATCAGCTCCGGCATGATGAGCGTGAAATTAATGTCCGGTGTGGCGGCTTGAAATAAAAGCATCGTTCTACTTCCTCTCCTTCTCGGAGAGGGCCTGAGCGTTAGTCGTCGCCCGCTCAGCCGGCTCACCCGCGCCGGCTTTCGCCGCGATCACAGAGACCGTTAATAATCTGTTCAGACGCGCGCGAATTTCGGCCTTGTATTTTTCGGGTGATGAGTTCATTCCGAATGTTACCGGTGCATCGACTCTGCCATTCCGGTTCAGCAGCAGAATCATCGGCAGCCGCACGCGGTCGGCAAACTGGAAAAAGACCATTTTCCCGGTATCACGCAATACCGGGAATGTCAGCTTTCGTTCTCTCGCATACTGTTTGAGAGCCGAGTTATTGATCTCTTCCGGCCGTTCGACGCTGACCCAGAAAAACTTCACTGGTTTGCCGCGGAATTCAGTCAGCAATTCTTCCAGCGCCTGCAATTCAGTGCTGCAGGGAGCGCACCAGGTCGCGCCGAACGAGACGAGCACGACACTGCCGCGCAGCTCAGCCAGGTCATAGACTTTTCCGTCCAGGCCCTGCAACTTCATCGTCGGATCCGCCGGCGGCGCTTTGGCCTGGGCCACTGCGATGCTGCACGCCGCGCTCAGCAGCGCCGCGACTAATAATGCGCGAATGGCAGCGGTCTTGATCATTCTATTGGATGTGGTCGCCAAAGGGGCGCCGAAGCCGCGTTAAGCGTCTTGGTTGCTCCCGGACTTACGACTTGCTGCGCCGCCGAAACGCTGGCGCGCGACCTGTTAAGAAATGGCGACGGGTAAACTCCCATGAAAAGCATGAGCGCGAGCAGCGGCAGCACCAGTCCGACCTCGCGCGCATTCAGATCAAACAACCCCGCGTTGGCCTCGCTCGTCTTTGTTCCAAACACGACGCGTTGCAGCATCCAGAGCATGTAGACTGCCGCCCAGATAACTCCGGTGCCGGCGAACATGGTGACGAGCCACGCGTGATTCACGGCCGCCGAGGTCCATGATCCCAGCATGATCAAAAACTCGCCGACGAAGCCGTTAAGAAACGGCAGGCCGATAGATGACAAAGAGGCGATGACAAAGAACGTTGAGAACCAGGGCATCGGCCGCGCCAGCCCGCCGAAATCGGAGATCAGACGCGTATGCCGCCGCTCGTAAATCATCCCGACGAACAGAAACAGCGCGCCCGTCGAAACGCCGTGATTGAGCATTTGATAAAGCGCGCCCTGCATTCCCTGTTCGGTGAACGAGAACAGGCCCAACACCACAAAGCCCATGTGACTGACCGATGAGTAAGCCACGAGCCGCTTCACATCGGGTTGCACCATGGCCACCAGCGCGCCATAAATGATCCCAATCACCGCGAGCGTGATCATGACCGGAGCAAACTGCCGCGATGCATTGGGAAACAATCCAAAATTGAACCGCAGCAATCCGTACGTACCCATCTTGAGCAGGACGCCGGCGAGAATCACCGAACCGGCGGTAGGCGCTTCCGTGTGCGCGTCGGGTAACCAGGTGTGCAGCGGCCACAACGGCACCTTGATGCAAAACGCGAAGGCGAATGCCAGGAAGAGCCAGAACTCGGCGCGCGGCGAAATGGCCGCGACGCTGGTCCTCAGCATTTGCGTCAGCAAGGTGTAATCAAACGTTCCGACTCCCGTGGCCTGTTGATGAATGAAGTAAAGCGCGATGATGCCGACGAGCATCAGCAGCGAGCCGACCGCCGTGTAGATAAAGAACTTAACAGCTGCATAGATTCGTCGCTCGCCACCCCAGATGCCGATTAGGAAGAACATCGGCACCAGAGATGCTTCGAAGAACAGATAAAACAGCAGCAAATCCAGCGAGACAAACACGCCGATCATCGCCGACTCGAGCAGCAGCATCAGCGCGTAATAAGTCAGTTGGCGTTTGGTGATTGCGGCCCAGCTCGAGAGCACTGAAATCGGCATCAGGAGCGTCGTCAACAAAACCAGCCAAAGGCTGATGCCGTCTACGCCGACGTGATAACGGGCGCCGATCGATCCAATCCAGGAATAGTTTTCCTCGAAACGAAAAGCCGTCGAGTCTCCGCCGCTGCCGGTAATCAGCAGCAGTGAGAGCAGAAATGCGAGCGTCGTAAACCCCAGCGCAATCCAGCGATGATGCGATTCTTTCGCGCCGGGCGTGAGGCCGTACACGACGGTCGTGGCCGCGCCAATCACTGGCAGAAGAATCAGAATTGTGAGCAGATGGTTCTGCATAACTTGTTTGGAGTGCGGCGGCTTGACGCCCCTTTCATCCACTTCGAGTCAAAACTTGATCCGGTCGCTACCGTTAACGGTTCTGACACGATCCAAAGCGCCGTCAAGCCGGCGCACTCCAAATTACCTCACCAAAAATCTCAGCACGTGCGCGCCGCTGTAGGCAAAATAACCAATGATAATCAGTGCGCCGGCCAGAATGATCGCTGCGTACCCGCGCACAAATCCAATCTGCATGTATCGAATCGTGCGTCCAAATCTCACGACTGCGCCGCCGATGGTGTGAATGATGCCGTCAATTACGCCGACATCGAAAATCTTCCACAGTCCTTGGCGCGAACCCACGTTGATGGGCTGAATGATCGTCGCATCGTAAATCTCGTCGACATAGTATTTATTTTCGAGTAAGCGCGGCATGGCGCGCACGGGCTGCCGCTGGAACATTAGCCAGCCGATGCCGATGCCCGTCAGTGCGATCAGCACGGACACGAGTGCCAGCAGGCGTTCTTCATTAAGTTCCTGCGGACTTGGTGTTTCATGCGCAGTCGCAGCGCCCGGCGCCTCGCCCACGGGAGCGACGGCGGGCTTGCCATCTGTCGGCGGTGGTTCGGGTGAAAGCCAATTTAACTTTGGCGAGCCGCCGCCCTCAGGATTGGCGGCTGCCGGCGCCGAACTGACAGCGGGCGCCAGGACTTCTTCAAAGTAATTCTCGGGATGACCGCCGACGAGCGAACTAATCGCGTAGGGCACGCCCACGAGTCCGCCGACGGTCGATAGAATTGCCAGCACGATCAACGGGATCGTCATTGACAGCGGCGATTCATGGGGTGTGACCGTGTGGTGATCATCGGCGTGTGATTCAGCATGCGCATCGTGATCCGATCCAAAGCGTTCGCTGCCCCAAAAAGTCATCACCATCAAGCGCGTCATGTAGGCCGCGGTCAATAGTGCGGTCACTATGCCGATGAACCAGAGTGCCTTGGCTGCTCCGCTGGGCAGGCTAAATGGGCCCGCCACCCAAACCTTCCAAAGAATCTCGTCTTTAGAAAAGAAGCCGGCCCAAATCGGCACGCCGCAAATAGCCAGCCAGCCGGCGCACATCGTCAGCCAGGTGATCGGCATGTACTTGCGCAGGTTGCCCATGCGCCGCATGTCCTGCTCGTGATGCATGCCGTGAATTACTGAGCCCGAACCGAGGAACAGTTGTGCTTTGAAAAAGGCATGCGTCATCACGTGAAAGATCGCCGCCACGAACGCGCCAACCCCACAAGCCAGAAACATGTAACCGAGTTGCGAGATGGTCGAGTAGGCCAGGACCTTCTTGATGTCGTTTTGCGCCAGGCCGATGGTCGCCGCAAACAACGCGGTGGCCGCGCCGATCATCGCGACCACAAACATGGCCGTTGGGGCATGGGTGAAGATCGCCGAACAACGCACGACCATGTACACGCCGGCCGTCACCATCGTGGCAGCGTGAATCAATGCTGAGACGGGAGTTGGGCCGGCCATGGCATCCGGCAGCCACACGAACAGAGGAATCTGCGCGCTCTTGCCGGTCGCGCCGATAAAGAGCAGAACCGCAACTGAGGTGATGCCGCCCGCGAAGATCGTATGCCACGTAAATCCATCAATCGGCATCTTCGCGACGGTGGCAAGCGCGCTCGTCAGTCCCGGCTTGTCAAAGAAACTGATCGAGGGACTGCCGGCGCCACTGGTCATCCAGAACAGCAACAGGATTCCCATCACGAATCCCCAGTCGCCGACGCGGTTAGCGATGAAAGCCTTCTTGGCTGCGGGCGCGGCTTCTTCCCTGTCGAGGTAATAACCGATCAGCAGGTATGAGCAGAGGCCGACACCTTCCCAACCCACGAACAGCAGCAGAAAATTGTCGCCGAGCACCAGCGTCAACATGGCGAACATGAACAGGTTCAGGTAAGCGAAGAACCGGTAGTACCCCGTATCGCCGTGCATGTAACCGGTGGCGAAAACGTGAATCAGGAAACCGACAAACGTAACGAAGAGAACGTAGATTCCGCTTAGTCGGTCCATCGCCAGGCCGAAATCCGCCCGGAAGCTGCCGACCTGAATCCATGTCCACAGATGGTCCATCACCGGCGCCGTCGACCGCAGCGCGCCATCTGACTTGAACGCGAAGTAGAAGCCGAGAATCGTCGAGAGTCCGACGGACGCGCAGGCGACGATGCCAATGAACCGCTCGTTGCGCAGGCGCCGGCCGACGAGCCAATTAATGGCGGCGCCGGCCAGCGGTGCAAAGATAATCAGACTCAGTAGATGATTCGGCACAATCGTGAAGTTCGCGTTTTTGCGGGCGAGGACGCCCGCGCTCCAGTCACAGCTTCAAAATGCTCGCGTCATCGACATCCAGTGATTCGCGGCTGCGAAAGATCGCGATAATGATTCCTAAACCCACGGCGGCTTCTGCGGCTGCGACCGTCATCACAATAAAAACGAAAAGCTGCCCCGTAACATCACGGAAAAAGCTCGAGAAGGCCACGAACGTTAGATTGACGGCGTTGAGCATCAGCTCGATGCACATAAACATCGAGATGACGTTCCGCTTGATCATCACGCCGAGGACTCCAATCGTGAACAGCACCGCCGACAGCGCCAGATACCATGAAAGCTGTGGAACCATAAGAATCCGAAAATCAGAAGTCAGAAGTCAGCAAAGTCTCATTAACTCTCATCCGTTACGTGCGGAGCATCGGCGACGCCCATTAGTCGTTCAGCTTCCGCCGTGGTCTCAGCGACTTCCTGCGTCAGATCCGGTGTAGTGCGCGGATCCAATACCTCTCTGGCAAAGCTTTGATAACCCGGAACGACAACCGCGCCAGCCGGTAACAATCCGCCGCGGCGCGCGAGCGTCATCGCTCCCACCACCGCCATTAGTAGAAGGATCGAAGTGATCTCGAACGGCAGCAGGTAAGTGGTAAACAATCCGGCGCCGATCGATGAAGTCAGTCCGACATCGGACACGCTGGCCGTGGGCGTTCCCGGCGACTGATGCACGAAGAAAATGATAAATGCGGTTTCGGCGAAGAGAATTGCTGCCAGGGCTACGGCAATCGGGATGAGCGAGCGCAAACGCAGCGGCCGCCGTTCTTCCTCTTCTACGTTCAGCAGCATGATCACGAACACCACCAGGACCATAATCGCGCCGGCATAAACGATGACCTGCACGGCGGCGATGAAGGGCGCCGCGAGCGTCACATAGAGGCATGCCAGCGAAATAAAAACGCCAATCAGCGAGATCGCGCTGTACAGGGGATTGCGTTGCGCCACCATCGAGATGGCACAACCTACGGCCAGGCCGGCAAACAAAATGAAAAGTAGAGCTAACATTAGTGAGTGACTGGAGCGCAAGCGTCCTCGCTTGCCGTTCGGCAACCGAGACGGTTGCGCTCCAGTCCTTTCACCCCCCCCAGCCAGTGCTGGTCTTCAAAAACTTGCCGAGGTAATCAAACACGCCCGCCCATTGGAGCGTGGCAGTAAAGACGATGTTGATGATGGCCAGCGGCACCAGGAACTTCCACCCGAAGCTCATCAACTGATCGAAGCGGAAACGCGGCAGCGTTCCGCGCAGCCAAATGTAGAAAAAAAGAAACAGCACGACCTTGCCGAGAAAATAGAAAACGCCCAGCCAGGGCAACTGGTGAACAAATGGTCCATTCCATCCGCCCAGGAACAGCGTGGTGGCGAGCATCGAGACGGTGAACATGTTCACGTACTCGGCGAGGAAGAAGAGCGCGAACTTCATCGCGCTGTATTCGGTGTGAAAGCCGGCCACCAGTTCCGTCTCTGCTTCAGGCAAATCAAAGGGCACTCGATTGGTCTCAGCAATGGCGGCTGTCAGATAAACGAAAAAACCAAGCGGCTGTACCCAAATCAAATTCCAACCGGTTATTCCGAGATGCCCGCTTTGCTGCTCAACAATGCTGTAAAGATCGAGAGTGCCTGACTGCAGGACCACGCCAATCACACCGAGCCCCAGGGCCAGTTCGTATGAAATCATCTGGGCCGAGGAACGCAGGCCGCCCATCAGGCTGTATTTGTTGTTCGAGGACCATCCGGCGAGCGCGATGCCATACACGCCTACTGAAGTGACGCCGAGCACATACAACAATGCGACATCGAACCGCGCGACCACCAGCTGAATCGTTTTGTCGATGAACGGCAGATGGATATCCGGCCCAAACGGGTAAACAACGATCGACATTAAAGCTGCCGTCGTCGCGATCGTGGGCGCTAGAAAATAAACAAATCGGGTCGACTTATCGGGAACGATGTCCTCTTTAAATATGAATTTAAGCAGGTCTGCGATGGGCTGCAGGAAGCCGCCCGGTCCCACGCGATTTGGCCCAAGCCGGCCCTGGATAAAGCCGAGGATGCGGCGTTCGGCCAGCACCGTGTAGGCCACCATCGTCATCACCACGGTGAAGGCAACCAGGATGGCGATCATTAAAAGGATGAGATGCTTTAGATCTTCCATTTTCTCACTTTGGAGTGCGGCGACTTGTCGCCGCTTTCAAAAAGCGCTGCCAAGGCAGCGCACTCCAAATGATTACGCCGGGACTGGCTCAGGCTTCAGCGAATCGTCGATCGTTATCTGATACAGCGGCGAAATCAGAAAACTCTCCGGCTCAGGGTTGCCTGCGGCCAGCAATTGAATCTGCGGCGTCTTGCCCATCAGCGTACCCGGCTTAAACAATTCGTGTCCTACCGCCGGCGTCGCTTGCGCTCTCTCTCCTTCGTCCGGCAGAGTTTCGACTGCCTGGCGGATGGCGTTAAGTTCGCTCGAAAGATCGCGCTGGTGCAGCCTGGCATGGCTCACCTGCACGGGATCGTGCTCGTCCTTGAGCAGCGGATAACGCAAGCCGGCGTAGGCGGGAATTCGATCTGCGATTTCCCGAAAGACAGCGGTGGCCGATCGCTCAAAGCCAAAATCAACGCCGAGTTCCTTCGCCAGCCGCGCCGTGATCATCCAGTCGGCCATCGATTGATGCACCGGTTCGATCGATTTGCGCACGCGTTGCACCAGGCCGCCGCTGTTCGTGAACGTGCCGTCGACTTCGGCGAACGACGCGGCGGGAAAGACGACGTCTGCGAAGGCGGTGGTCTCAGTTTCAAAAAGCTCCTGCACGACTACGAAATCGAGTTTGTTTAAAGCATTCATGTCATACGATGACGGCAAACTGCCGGCGATGTAAGCAGAGCGAACATTGTCTCCGGCTGAAACCAGCAGGTCCGCCAACGGTTTTGCCTGCGGATTCATGTCGTACGCGCCCACACTGTTGTTAAAAAGCGGCAGCGGATGCAGCAGCACGCGGCGACCTTCACCACCGAACAGGTAAGGGAACTGTGCGACCACAGCCTGGGCGCTCGCACTCAACTCCCCGCCGAACATGAAGATGACGTCGCCCTGAGCTTCGTTTATCGTCTGGCGCACAGAGTCGAACTCATGCGTCTCGATTCCGATTTTCTTCACTGCGGCGCCGGCGGCGGCAGGGTCCGCCAGACCGAGCACGACTGCATCTTCAGTGCCTCGATTGATGTGAATAAAGCGCGCGGCCTGTTCGCGCAGCCGGACGGGTGCGCTGTTGAAGATGACCAGGTTCGCCCCGCCGTTTCGCACGGCCTGCCGGATCTGCTTGCCGGTCAGCGGCTGCAATTCTTCAGGTTCACCGCCGATCAGAATGATCGTCTTCGCGTAGCGAATGTCGCGATGGGTAGCTAGTGGGCCACCGAGATTTTCGAAGAATGGCTTGAGACTAAAAGCGTCACTAACGGCGAAGTTTTGCGTGCCCACCAGCTCGGCCGCGAATTTGTTCAGAACATAGACAGATTCATTGGTCAGCCGCGGACTGGCAATAACTGCCAACGCATCCCGGCCGTTGTCAGAAACGATCTGGTCGAGCCGTTCAGCGGTGAAGCGAATCGCTTCGTCCCAGGTAGCCGGAATCAGCCGCCCGCCTTTCTGATAACGAATCAAAGGAGTGCGGATGCGTTTCTCATGATTGATGAATGGGTGACCGAAACGGCCCTTAACGCAAAGGAACTCGCCATTGTGACCGTTGACATAACGATCGCGCGCCACGATTCGCACCACGTCACTACCGCGCGAGCCGAGAGACATCTGACAACCGTCAGAGCAATAGGTGCACGTCGAAATCGTCTGCGTCAGTTCCCACGGACGATGCTGGTGCCGGTAGGTCCCGTCAAGCAGCGTGCCAGTGGGACAAACCTCGATGCAGTTGCCGCACTGCGAACAGTTCAGCCAGCCACCGAACGTGCCGATGACTGTGTTGGCGCCGCGATTGCCGGCTTCGATGGCTTCTTCACCCATCCATTCGTCGCATACGCGAGTGCAACGTTTGCAGAGAATGCAACGCTGCGGATCGTTGGCCACCATGGGCGAAAGATACTTCTCCGGCTTGGCGTTTTTCCGTTCGATGAAACGTTCTTCGAGATTCCCCCAGTCGAAAGTCAACTCCTGCAGCTCGCATTCGCCCCCGCGATCGCAGACGGGACAATCGAGCGGGTGATTCGCCAGCAGGAACTCAAGCATTGAGCGCTGGGCCTTCTCGATCTCTTCGCTTTGCGTCGTGACGACCATGCCGTCAGTGCAGGTGATGGTGCAGGAAGTTTGCAGCTTGGGCATCTTCTCGATGCGCACCAGACACATACGACAGGAGGCCTGCAAAGCCAGGTCGGCGTAATAGCAGAAGGAAGGAATCGCGAAGCCGTTCTCGCGACACACGTCGATTAGGCGTGCGCCTTTGGGGACCTGAAAGTCCTGGCCGTTGACGGTGACTTTGATTAGTTCAGTTGACATTCTCTAACTACTTTTTCAGCCGACCGGCAAACTCATCTACGGTAAGGTTCGCCGACCTGATTAAACTTCGCAGCGTTCCGCGCGCGACTTCTTTATGGTTTGGAATTGAGAGCGAGGCGATTTGGTCCTTCCTTTGTCATAATAATGTGGCTGCTGGTTTGACGCGCGACAGTCCAGCCGAACCGCTCAAATACCTTAACTGTCTCGCTACCGCTGATGACAGGTAACGACGCCATCAGGCTGCGACCTCGACCTGCCTTGTTTCAATCGTCAGTGCCATGCCTTTCTCAGCTCTGACCTCAAGGCACAACTTGATAGCATCTTTAATGCTCTCAAGAGCCTCTTCCTTCGTTTTTCC
>JBKPEE010000055.1:0-10883 GCA_046728235.1 Acidobacteriota bacterium | reverse complement strand
ATACATGCACTGTTCGACCTCTCGCGAAACTATTCCATCGCGGAAGTGGTTACGGAAATTAAACGAACGTCATCCGCATGGGTAAAACATATTTCACGTTCATGTCGGAAGTTCCATTGGCAAAATGGCTATGGGGCATTCTCAGTGAGTCAGTCACATCTCAATCGTGTCTACCGGTATATCGAGCGACAGGAGCAACCTCATCGGCTGATTACGTTTCAGGACGAGTTTAGAAGCTTTCTCAGGAAATATGGGATTGAATATGACGAGCGATATGTATGGGATTAAATCGGCGTCGCTCGGAACGAATTCAGCAACCCTTTCAGGGTTGCATCGATTTGGGACCCGATATCCCAGGGTAGCGCGCTGGACGCGCGCAACCCTGGGCTGGAATTTGCGAACGCCTTCGGCGTTTAATACGCCGAGTGTAGATTATCGAGTGATTATCGAGTGATTATCTAGTGATTAACTAACGGGCTGATTCCGCCGAAATCAGACAACATTCGATTGAGCATTGGACCTATGCGCTCGACGTTGTCGTAGTTTCGATTCAGCAGATTGAGGAGGCGTCTCTCCTTCGTGCCTTCAATCTCTTTCAGGAAGGCGCGGCAGAAGGCAGAGACCACCTGCGGATCGAACTGTGATCCGGTGTTAACCCGGAAGTCTTCCAGAACTTCTTCCAGCGGCAGTTTCTTGCGGTAAGGTCGATCGGTGGTCATTGCGTCGAACGAATCAGCCAGGGTGACGATCCTGGCGCCGGCGGGAATCTGCTCGCCCTTCAGCCCATCAGGATAACCGTTTCCGTCCATGCGCTCGTGATGATAACGGGCCATCAAAGGTATATCAGCATAGGGATGGCTGATGGGCGCGAGAATCTCGTAACCAGCCGCCGGATGACGGCTCATCTCTTTCGATTCCTTAGCGCTGAATCTTTCCGGCGAATTAATGACTGATAGATCGACAATCAGCTTGCCGATGTCGTGGAGGTAGCCCGCGATGGTGATGCCTTCGACTTCATCATCGCTCCAGCCCAGCTCGCGCGCGATCACCTCGCTGTATTTGCCCACGCGCACTGAATGCCCTTGCGTATATCGATCCTTGATATCGATCGCCGCCGCAAAAGCCTGCACCGTCTCTTTGTAGATCTTGCGCAGGCCTTCGTATAAGCGCTGGTTCTCTTCGGCTTTTCTTTTGACTTCGGCGAGCAGGTGATGACTGTTGATGCCGACGGCAATGTGACGGGCCAGTGCCGTTAGCGTTTCCAGATCTTCTTCGGTGAACTTCTCGCCGCTGGCTTTTTCGCCGAGCAGGACTATGCCGATCAGTCTGTCGTGTACGACCAGCGGCAGAAGCAGTTCGATCTCTGCCGAGGCAAACAGTTTCTGATGCGCCGCCATAAAGCGCTCCGCCCGCTCAGTCGCGCCGGTCAAAGTCAACGAAGCGAGGCTCGCCAGCTCGCGCGCCTCGTCGCGAGAGACAGCGAATGTCTGGTCGGAGACCTGATCTAAACCGCGCGTCGAGATGATATGAAGCGTATCCATCCGCCGATCGTATTGCGCCACGGCGCCGCGCCGAATTGCTATCGAGCCGAGCAACAGATGAAAAGAGGATCGCAGCATCTCAGCAAAGTCCGAGGTATTGGCAATCTCCTGGCCCAGGTCGGCCAGAGCGGCAAAGGTGTGAAGCAAGCGTTGATTGTTTGTTTCCATTAAATCGGATCCGCGGTGCTTCATCTTTCGAGGCTGGCGCCCTCGCTCACGCCCGCGCCGCTGACACTAATGAAAGTGCCTCGTCTTCGCTTGTTACCAGGCTGACATGACGCGTCAGTCCCAACATCTGAAACAGCTCCGCCGTGTGACTGTTGACGTCGGAAAAGATAAGTCGCGCGGTGTTCTGCTCGACAGCGTCGATTAACCCGACGAGAATCGAAACGCCAATGCTGTTGACCAGTTCGGTGTCCCGGAAATTGATGATGAGCGCGCGGCGGCCTGATTCAAGCTGGCGTCTGCACTCGCGTTCGATCTTTTCGCCAGTCAGCTTGTTGAGATAATCACTGGCATAGATGATCGCGGCCTCACCAACACAACGAGCTTGTATGGAATTCTCCCGAGTGCTATCGGTCACCCGCGCAGGCCCCCTCTTTATTGGATCGTAAATCTGGAAAACAGTTCGCGGTCTAACTTCGGCGGTGAACCACATGGGCGACCGCTCACCACAGAGTCCGAAGAGAATACACACAGATACGAAGAAATGCGAATTTAAATGGTCCCATTGCGCCCTAAAACCCTAACTTTGAGACGTTTGGAGTCCCGCCTTTTAGGCGGAAGGCTTCCGGCTAAAGCCGGTACTCCGAACTACTCCAAACTTACTTAACATACTTCGTCATCTTCAGTTGCGTGCCGTCGTCGACGCGTTCGAATTCGACCTCGTCCATCAGGGTCCTGATCAATTTCAAGCCCCAGCCGCGGCGGCCGTTGCCGTTGCCCTGCTCGGCGGCGCCGCCATTGTTTCCTGATTGCCCCGGCAGCACGCCACGACTCGCAACCGTGATGACTAATCTATCATCTTCCACTTGAAAGCGCTGATAGATTTTGCGATCCGGACTGAGGCTGTGTTCGGCGGCGTTGATGCACGCTTCGACCAGCGCGGTCTTGATCTGATTGATTGCGTCGGGCCGGAAGTTTACGCGTCGCGCGATCTGTTCGACGGTGCGCGCCGCAATTATCTCAGTATCCGCGCCCATCGGGATTACCATCTCGAACTCATCAGTCGATCTCTCCGAGACTTCAGTTTGATCCATCTCGAGCCGCGATTTCAGAAGCGCGACCTGCCGATGACTCGATCCGAACGCTCCGTGTTGTTGCAACAGTTCGCTGGCGCTTTCTGAGAAGCCTTCACGCGCTACCAGCCAGATTTGAACTTTTTCGAAGCGGCATTCCCTGGCGAAGCCCAAAAGACGTTTGCACCACTCCTCAGTCAATTCCCTGCCCGCCTCAAGTTTCGAATCTATTTCCGCGCACAGCCAGACGATCTCGTTCTCGTCCGTATACTCAGCTGCTTCGAACCCGTGCGCGACAACGCAACGTTCAGTTTCGCATGTTACTTCCCCGGAATAAGCCGAGCACCCAGCATTCTGCACAATCTGCGGCAGACGCATCAGGTTCGTCTCGGTGTCGAGCCCACGGTCAATCGCCTCATCGTTTTCGCCCCGATAAAGGTCCGCGAATCGATCGTAATTAAAGAGCGTCGCCGGAACTTCCTGACAATCGAAGCGGGCAAGCAGTTGATCCAGACCCAGCGCTGCCTCGCGGCGATACTTGCGGGCCATCGTTTGCGGGGCACGCTTCAATGTCGCCAGCAAAGTGGCCGCTACAATTTGCGCCCGAGGCTCCTTCGCTGCCTCGATGCGATATTCCGCGCGCAGGTAATCGAGCCAAACCTGCGACTGTGTATTGACCTCAATGAAAGCCCCGCTCGAGTTCACCAATTCCCAAACGTGCAACGCGTCAATGAGGCGTTCGAACTCGGGTGCGGTGAGTCCGACCCGCTTTTTCCACGTCCACAGTGAAGCTTTGTGTGTTTCGCTGCCCGCCGACTCGTAGATGAGTCGCATCAAGGCGCGCCGGTTCTGAGTGTTGGGCGCAATCAGCTGCAGCACCCGATCGAAATAACGCTTGATGCCGCCACCCATCACGTCGTCGACGTACAATCTTTGACAGGCGAGAAAACTCTTGAGGTTTAGTTCCTTCTCGCGGGCGGACTTAAGTAATTCGCCAATGAAGACAGGACTGGCGTTCATCTGCTGCACAATCAAGTCGCGCGTTGCTTCGCTCGTTTCGACTTGATAACGGCGGGCGAGCGCATCGACCACACGGGTTGCGGCATCGTCGTTTAATCGGTCGAGATGTAGTGTCCCACTGACCCCGGTTTCCCCTTCCTCAAACCCACGGACCAGCTCGGCCATCTGTCGCCGCAAACCGGCCACGACAAACGGACCGCCGGCATTCGCAATTGCCGCGATTATCTTTTGTGCAAACGCGACCTCGTCCCGAAAAGGACTGACTTCAAGGCAGTCAATCAGGACAAAGATGGTGCGACCTTCAGCCGCGAGTCGATGCGGCAAGCCCAGACAAAGAGTTATGAGATCTTCAGGGGAATCCTGTTCGCGCTGAAACGATTCAATGAGGCTGCTTACCAGTTCATAATCGCCAGGTGCGGCGCGCTCCAGCAAATCGTTAAATGTGAGCGGCGCCTGGCACGAGGCAGGATCGACGGCGCGGTATGCCACATACTGCTGCAGGAGATCCTGAAAGAAGCGTCGCGCGATAGCGCCGGGATTAACTTCGCCGCGCTTGAACGCAAAGTAAAGCGGAATGGGTTCGCCCCGTCGCGCGAACAATTCATCGTAGGCCTGTCGCAGCAGTTCTGACGCGCCGGCGTCAGGCGCCGCCGGCAGCAGCAGCGAGCGCGGATCACTCAACAGCGAGGCGTGCTGCACAATCCGGCGCAATTCGCCATCGCGACCGCGGAATTGATCGCGATTGACGCGTCCGAGAATGCGCGGCTGGACCATTATTGCGGTAACGAACTGGCCGTAGCCGACGGACCGGTTCCCTGAATACCCTGGTAAGCGTAAGCGCGATTCTTGCCGTGACTCTTCGCGTGATAGAGCGCGCGGTCGGCGGCGCGCACGATCGCTTCGGCCGAATTGAGCGCCGGCGAAAAGGAAGAAAGTCCGATACTCGTAGTCACCATTCCGAGCGGCTGCGAGCTGCCATGCGGAAATTTCGTATTCATGATACGCCGGCGAATACGATCGGCAATCACGCCTGCTTCTTCCAGCGAAGTCTGCGGCAAAAGGATCGAGAACTCTTCGCCGCCATAACGCGACGCGACATCGACTTTGCGCAATGCGGCGCGCAGAGATTGTGCGGTCATCTCCAGCGCGCGATCACCAGCCTGGTGCCCATTCAGGTCGTTATAGAGTTTGAAGTCGTCGATATCAATCATCATGAAACTGAGCGGGTAATTGTAACGCTTTGAGCGGCTCAATTCCTCTGTCAGACGCGCTTCGAGATAGCGACGATTGTGTAAGCCGGTGAGTGGATCCGTGATTGACATGAGCTGAAATTGATTTGCCCGCTGCTGCCATTCAGCGCGTTCCAGTGCCAGGGCGATCTGCGGCGCCACCAGATCGATGACGCTTAAGTCATGGATATCGTAAAGCCCGCCGCCAATTTTGTCGGCCAGATTGAGCACGCCAAACCGGCGCGGGCCGATAGTGATTGGGTAGCTAATGAATGATCTGGTTTTATAGCGGCGCTCGGGAGGGCTCATTCGGCCCAACTCATCGATGGTCGCCACGAGCGGCCGGTTTTCGCGCATCACCGCGCCGGCAATTCCCTGCCCCAGCGAAATCGGCGCGACATCTGAGATCGCGTCAGGGATTCCGCGGGCAGCGGTCATGGTTAAGTGACTTTGCGATTCATCGAGTAACAGGAGCGAGCTGCGCTCAGCACGCAGCAAATCGGCGGATCGCTCGACGATCGATTCGTAGGTTTGTGCCGGATCGCTGGCGTCGATTTGTTCGGCGAACCGCCGGATAGAATCGGCGAGGGTCAGCGGATCGTTTGGTTCGCTTGCGGCCGGCCGGATCTCCGCAGCCCTTTTAGCTATCACTCGTGGCGAGGTTTCTGCCGGATTTTCGGTCGGGGCAGGAGCGGTGATTCCGCCTGAAGGCTGCGCTCCCAACTTCCTGAAGTTAGTTGCCGCCTTGCTGAGTCGCAGTGCGGCATGATCCAGGTCCGCCTCGTCCGCAAAGATCACATTGCGAAAAATCTCCTCCGCCATTAATTCCTGAAGATCGCCCGAGCGAAATCGCTCCGCGGTGGCGCGATAGTCGCTCCCGCGCACAAACGCCCGGCCGCCAATGACGGCCAGTTGCCGCGTCTGGTCGATCTCAACGGGCATGGCAAAACAATGCAGTCCCGCATGACAGCGATAATGAGTAATGCCGCCGGCTGCCATCGCGCGCGCGTGAGCTTCGCCGCAGTAGGGGTCGCAAAGGCTCACGTGAGCGGTTGATGATTGCAATGCTTCACAGATCGAATTGTTATTGGCGATCGCGTGGGCGGGCGGCTGATGGCCTTCAACCAGCAAAAGAGAGATGCCGGAAGAGTCGGCGATCTCCTGTTGAAGTTCAGCCCATCCGGCCGGCGAATTCTCGTTCGCCTGCTGGGGGATTGATCTTTCAGTCTTGCTCTTCCGCGCTTTCGGACTGGTCCGCTTCATACACTCGGGGGCAAAGGAAGCATCAACGCGGCCCGCGCATTTTACGCGTGCAATTACGGGCGGGACGCCCGTGCAACTCTTGTTGATACAACCGTTGCGAGCGCGCGAATTGGCCCCGCACGCCACTCGCGAAGCTCCTCACAAATTCAAATCACATTCTGCATAAACGACCAATAAGCCGAGTTTTTCACGTTAAAAAGCAGCAGACTGACCGTTGAGACCGGGTGCATCGCCGGGAGCTACTCGCTCAATATCGGGCTGTTCAGCGCTGATACGAATGCAGGCGGCAAAGTGCTTTGGCTTTATCTCGACCAGCTGAGGCTCGACTTCGGCGCAGGCCGCAATCGCGTACGGGCAGCGCGTGCGAAAGCGGCAACCGCTGGGCGGGTTGACCGGTGAAGGCACATCGCCCTGTAACACTATTCGCCGGCGCGTCAACTCAATTTTTGGATCAGGCACTGGCACTGCGGAGATCAATGCTTTGGTATAAGGCATGAGCGGCTCAGCGTAGACAGCGCGCGCGTCGGCGAGCTCGACGATCTTTCCGAGATACATCACCGCAACCCGATTCGAAAGGTGACGCACTGCGCGCAGATCGTGAGAAATGAACAGGTAAGTGAGATTTTTCTGCGCTCGCAAGCGCTCGAGCAGATTCATAATCTGCGCCTGGATGGAAACGTCGAGGGCAGAGATGGGCTCGTCGGCCACAATGAATTCAGGATCCACCGCGAGGGCGCGCGCGATACCGATCCTTTGACGCTGCCCGCCCGAAAATTCGTGCGGGTAGCGTTTCATCAAACGCGGGCTCAGACCAACCATGTCCATCAGCTCGACGACCCTTTGTCTTTTGTCTGCCCCTTCGGCCAGGCCAAAGGTGCTCAGCGGCTCTTCAATGATCTGGCTGACCGTCATGCGTGGGTTCAACGAAGCGTAAGGGTCCTGGAAGATCACCTGGAGCTGACGCCGGTGGGCGCGCATCTGGCGGCTACTCAGCAGGGCCAGGTCCTGATTATGAAACAGAACCTCACCAGAGGTCGCTTCTACGAGCCGCAAGATCGCGCGACCGAGAGTTGTCTTGCCGCAGCCGGATTCACCAACAAGGCCCATTGTCTCGCCTGCTTGAATATCGAAACTCACGCCGTCGACCGCCTTCACGATTGCCTGTGAGCGCCGGAACAAACCAGCGCCGGCGACCGGAAAGTGAACCTTCAGATCGCGAACTGAAATCATGGGCTGATTGTTAGTCGGCATTGTGAATCGGATGAGACCTATGGTACTGATGGGACTTATGGGCGTATAGGTCGTATCTGTACCAGACGTCGATTTATAAAGATTAGCCCTCGCCCGCGCCGTAAACCTCCTTCGCGAAATGGCAGAGCGAATGATGATCTGGCGTCAGTTCAACGAACGGCGGAAACTCGCGCGTGCAAATCTCTTCTACCCGTTCGCACCGCGGCGCAAACGGACAACCACCCGACAAGTTGGCCAGATCCGGCGGCTGGCCGGGAATTTGATAGAGCCGGCCGTGTTCCGCAGTCGGATCGGGAACCGATCGCAGTAACCCGCGGGTGTAGGGATTTCCCGGTCGTTGAAAAAGCTCAGGCGTCGGCGCCTGCTCGAATATTCTTCCGGCATACATGACGATAACGTGATCCGTCATGCCCGCGACCACGCCGAGATCGTGCGTGATTAGAATTACGCTCGCGCCGGTTTCGCTCTTGAGCCGCTTTATCAACTCGAGGATTTGGGCCTGGATCGTAACGTCGAGCGCCGTGGTCGGCTCATCGGCAATCAGAAGCTCCGGCTGGCATGCCAGGGCCATGGCGATCATCACGCGTTGACGCATGCCCCCTGACAGTTCGTGCGGGTAACTGTCGACGCGCTCGGCAGCATCGGGAATGCTTACGTGTTCTAGCATTTTGATCGCGTGCGCCCGCGCCTGTTCCCTGGAATGACCCAAATGTAGTTGCGTGACTTCCATCAATTGACGGGAAACACGCATGAAAGGATTAAGCGAGGTCATCGGATCCTGAAAGATCATCCCGATGCGCTTACCCCGCAGTTCGCGGATCTCGCGAGCGGAAAGTTTCAAGAGGTCACGTCCATGAAAGATGACAGAGCCTGACACAATCTTTCCCGGCGGTTCAGGGACCAGGCGCATTAATGAAAGGTTCGCGACGGATTTGCCGGAACCTGACTCGCCGACAATGCCGAGGGTCTCGCCGCGTTTGACTTCGAAACTGACGCCGTCGACGGCCTTGACCGTGCCGTCTTCGGTTTCGAAGTACGTACGGAGGTCGTTGACGCTGATCAGAGTATCTCTTTCCTGCATGAGTAAGTTTCTGGTCTTTGATCTTTGATCTTTGATCTTGGGTCTTTGATCTTTGGACTTCAGACAACAAAGTCCTAAGATCAAAGTCCCAAGACCTACTTCCTCATTTGCGGATCCAGCGCATCCCGTAATCCATCGCCGACAAAGTTCAGCGAGAAAAGCATCAGGGCCATCGTGACTCCCGGAAAGATCAGTTGCCAGGGAAAGATTGCCAGGTTCTGAATTCCATCAGCTGCCAGACTGCCCCATGACGCGTATGGCGGTTGCACACCAAACCCCAGAAACGACAGAAAAGCTTCCTGCAGCATCACCGAAGGAATCGTCAAGGTCGCGTAAACGATCACCGGCCCCAGCGCGTTCGGCACCAGGTGGCGAAAGATGATCTGCGGTGTCCCGACACCTGTCGCCCGCGCTGCCAGGACGAACTCCTGGTTCTTCAAAGAAAGCACCTGCCCGCGAACAATGCGCGCCATCGTCAACCATGAAACAGAACCCAGGGCCAGAAACAGCAGCACCATTTGACCAACCGGCGTGCTGCTGCGAAACATCGCCAGCAACACGATCACCAGAATGATATAAGGCAACGAGTACAACACATCGACGACGCGCATCATCAACATATCGACGCGTCCACCAAGGTAGCCCGAGATCGCGCCATAAGAAATACCAATGACCAGCGACACCAGGGTTGCGATGATTCCCACCATCAGCGAGATACGCCCACCGAGCAGCACTCGCGCCAGCAGATCGCGACCGGAATTGTCGGTTCCCATCGGATGCGCCCATGAGAATTTTCCATCGACGCCTCGAAACGGCGGAAATGATTTCAATAATTCGACTTCGCGCGGAATGTAATCGTAGGTGAAGCCGGTCGCGGCTTTTATGATCGGCGGGCCAACTAACGAGGCAAAAGTTAACAACGCCACGATTACCAGTCCCACAACCGCCAGCTTGTTCTTGAGCAGTCGCCGCCACGCATCGCGCCATAAAGACGTGCCGCGGACAAATTCATGCCGCTCTGCAGAGCGAACATCGGCTTCAGCTATGGCGAACTCCGGCGCCGTGTGAATGATGTCGCCCTGGCGCGGGCGCAGCGGCTCGCTGGGTGGCGTCCCCAAAGGAGTCAGCGCCGGGTCTACCGGCTCTGTCGTTTGGAGGTTGTCTTCTCGTTCGTCCATCGTTAGTAGCGGATCCGTGGATCGAGAAAAGCGTATGCAATATCGACCAGCAGATTCATCATCAACAAAGTGATGGCGACGAAAGCGACGATTCCGAGGATCAGCGGTTCGTCGCGATTCAACGACGCCTGAATAAAGTAGTTCCCCAGCCCCGGCAGCGCGAAGATCCGCTCGACCACCACCGTGCCGGTTAAGATGAATGCCAATGCCGGACCGGTGAATGAAACAACCGGCATTAATCCGCCGCGCAAAGCGTGGCGCATGATGATTGCCCTTTCCGATAAACCTTTCGCTCGCGCCGTGCGGATATAGTCAGAGCGCAGCACCTCGAGCATTCCCGCGCGCGTCAGGCGGGCAATGTAAGCCATGTAGATCGCCGAAAGCGTAATGACCGGTAGGATCAATCCGCGGTCAAAGAAGCCGTACCAGCGGGCCGGGGGCACCCAATACAAGTAAAGTGAAAAACCCAGGACCAACAGTGGTCCCAGAACAAAGTTCGGTATCGAGATGCCCAGCATCGCGAGGGTCATTGAGGCGTAATCCCAAAACGAATTCTGTTTCAGGGCCGCGACACAGCCTACAAAGATGCCGACGATCAGAGCCAGGAAATATGCCAGCAAACCCACGGTGGCGGAAACCGGCAGTGAGCGCGCGATGATGTGATTCACGGACTGGCCTTCGTACTTCAGCGACGTGCCGAAATCGAGCCGCAGGATATGGCCCATCGTCTTGCCGTATTGCACGTACCAGGGCTGGTTCAGCCCGTACTTTTCGCGGATCGCGGCTTCCACGGACTTGGGAAGTTTTTTTTCGCCGGAATAAAAGTTACCGGGGGCGAGGCGAATCAGGCCCCAGGTGAGAGTGATGACAACGAGGATCGTGGGGATCGTTATGAGCAGGCGACGGATGATGAAACGGAGCATGTTGGGGGGTTTGTAATCTTAGAGCAGGCTACCTCATTGCGTACTCGGCGTCCCGTAATCCCACTTTGCCGGGTCCCGCTCGATATAAACGTACTTCCAGGCAAATAGCGAACCGGCGTTTGGATACATCCCTTTGACAAAAGGTTTTTTCAGCCAATT
>JBKPEE010000054.1:0-13532 GCA_046728235.1 Acidobacteriota bacterium | reverse complement strand
GGGGGTGGCCAACCTGCCGCAGGGAGTCGAGATGGTGATGCCTGGCGACAACGTGCAGATGGAGATTGAACTGATTGCGCCCATCGCCATGGAAAAAGGTTTGCGCTTCGCGATTCGTGAAGGCGGCCGCACGGTCGGCGCGGGAACTGTGTCGGAAGTTATGGAATAGGTCGTATAAGTCTCATTGGTCCTATACGACCCATGAGACCGATGGGACCCATCGGACCAATCGGAAATGATTTATGCCACGAGATAATATTGTATTGCAGTGCGGCGACTGTAAGAGCCGCAATTACGTGACGACGAAGAACAAAAAGACAACTCCGGATCGGCTGGAGTTCAAGAAGTTCTGCCGACGCTGCCGTAAACACACAGGTCATAAAGAAACGAAGTAAGCATTGCCGATTGGCGATTGCCGATTGCCAATTTGTTCAGGCACCAGGAGATGTTCTTGATTGGAAATTGGCAATTGACAATAGGCAATGCTTGCAGGGGTATAGTGTCAACGGCTAGCACGTCGGTCTCCAAAACCGAAAGTCCGGGTTCGAATCCTGGTACCCCTGCCAGTTAGACGCGAGTTGAATGAAAGCAAAGCCGTGGCCGAAAAGTTAGACGACATTACCGTGAGCGACGAAGAACTCGAGCTCGAAACCGAGGCTGCGAGCGCGCAGGCGCCGGGAGCCCCCGGCGGTGAACCGCCAAAGAAGACCAGGCGCGGTATGCTGCCTCCGGGCGGCGCAGGGCGGGGCGGCCGACCGCGCACAACCACGCCGGGATTCTTCGCGCGTACTGGACAGTTTCTGCGCGATACGCGCGCCGAAATGCGCCGGGTTTCCTGGCCGACGGCCAACGAAGTAAAGAATACGACCATCATCACCTTGATTGCTGTCATTTTCTTTGCGCTCTACCTATTTGCCGTCGATAGGGTTTGGGCATTCTTAATTGATCATCTGCGCACTTTCCTCGGAGGCTGATAAAGATTTCCATGAATCAGTGGTTCATACTTCATACATATTCCGGTCACGAGAAAAAGGTCTGTGAAAGCCTTAAAGCTCGTGTCGCGGGCACTGATCTGGAAAGCGCCATCACTGAGGTGTTGGTGCCTACTGAGACGGTCGTCGAGATGCGCGGTAACAAGCGCGTGGAGTCTTCGCGCATGTTTTATCCGGGGTACGTGCTGATTCAAATCGATTGTGACGAGCGCGGTCACATTCCCGACGATGTGTTTCACGCGATTCGTTCGACGCCGAAAGTGACGGGATTTGTCGGAGGGCAAACTCCGACACCGCTGACCCAGGATGAAGTCGAGCAGATTCTGAACCAGCAGGCGGCGGCCGAAGAGAAGCCAAAGCCGAAGTTTTCGTACGCCGCGGGCGAAACGGTGCGGATCAAGTCCGGCCCGTTCCAGAGCTTTACCGGCAAGGTCGAAGAGGTCAACGAAGACAAATCGACCCTTAAGGTGACCGTGACTATCTTTGGCCGGTCGACTCCGGTTGAATTGAACTTCCTGGATGTTGAGAAGGTCACCTTCACTGAAGAAGAGTGAATCCGCAGGTTCCCTTTGCGATTGGCGATGTAATGCGCATACGCGCGGGTGCATTCCAGGCCTTTACTGCTGGCAGCGGTCGACGAGCCACGCGACCGTAAGAGTCATGGTGAAGGTCTTTGGACGAGAAGCGGTTGAACTGCAATTCGTCGAGGTAGAGAAGATGTCGTCTACGGAAGAAGAGTAGGCGAACAAATGAGTAAATGGATCATTAGGTATGGCAAAAAAGATTTCAAGCTACATTAAATTACAGGTGCCCGCGGGGAAAGCGAATCCGGCTCCGCCGATCGGTCCGGCACTCGGCCAGCACGGCGTGAACATCATGGAGTTCTGCAAGGCCTTCAATGCCAAGACGGCGCAGATGGATCCCGATATGAAGATCCCCGTGGTAATTACTGTCTATGCCGATCGCTCTTTCACCTTTGAAACCAAGACGCCGCCCGCTGCGGATCTCTTGAAAAAGGCGGCGGGCATTTCCACGGGCTCCGGCAAACCCAACAAGGAAAAAGTCGGCAAGATTTCACGGGCCAAGATTGAAGAGATCGCCAAGACGAAAATGCCGGATTTGAACACGACTAATCTGGAAAGCGCCATGCGCACCATCGAAGGCACGGCACGCCAGATGGGTTTGACGGTTGAGTAATTGCCGATCAGTTGCCAGTTGCCGATCTTTTGAGGCCGGTGGCGAGCGGATGCGGCGTTGAGAGGGAGAGAATCGGTAAATTCAGATCTCAGATCTCAGATCTCAGATCTCAGATTTGAAACCCAGGATTCTCGTTCGCACCTCGGAGTTATGAAATGAAAAAACACGGAAAGAAATATCGCGCGGCGACGGAGAAGATAAATGCCGGCCGCAAGTACAATCTGGACGAAGCAGTCAAGATCCTTAAAGAGATAGCCTTCGCCAAGTTCGACGAGACGGTCGAGTTGACGATCTGGCTGGGAGTCGATCCCCGCAAGGCTGATCAGCTCGTGCGTGGCACGCTGGTGTTGCCGCACGGTTTGGGAAAAACCAAAACCGTCGTGGTGATTGCGCAGGGTGACAAGATCAGGGAAGCCGAAGAAGCCGGCGCTGACTTTACCGGTGGCGAAGATCTGGTGAACAAGATCAAAGGCGGCTGGCTCGATTTCGACGCGGTGATTGCCACGCCGGACATGATGCGTTTTGTCGGCGGCCTCGGCAAAGTGCTCGGCCCGCGCGGCCTGATGCCGAATCCGAAGACGGGCACGGTGACGCCCGACGTGAAGACGGCCGTGAAAGAAACCAAAGCCGGCAAAGTCGAATATCGCGTCGACAAGACCGGCGTCATTCACACGGCGGTCGGTAAGGTCTCTTTCGACGAGAACAAGATTGTCGAGAACACGCGCGCGTTGATCGACGCGGTGGTGAAAGCAAAGCCGTCAACGGCCAAGGGCAAGTACATGAAGAAGGTGAATCTCGCGGCGACGATGAGCCCGGGATTGCTGCTGGATGAAGCTGCGTTTGCAAAATGAGGTGAGGACAAAATGAAGACTAAAGCGGAAAAACAGAAAGATCTCGATGCCCTCGCCGCACAGTTCAAGCAGGCGAACGCTGCGATGCTGGTTAGTTTCAAGAATATGCCGGTCGCTAAGGACCAGGAGCTGCGGCGGCAGTTGCGTGAAGCGGGCGTCTCGTACGCGGTCGTTAAGAACACTTTGGCGCGCAAGGCCGCGGCGGGGACCCCGCTCGAGCCCATGGTCAATCAGTTCAAAGGTGTCACGGCGGTCGCATTGAGCACGACCGATCCGGTTGGCCTTTCGAAAGCGATCTCGAAATTCGCCAAAGCGAACGCCGACATCTTCAGTTTTAAGGTCGGCCTGGTCGAAGGCAAGGTGGTCGAGCTCAAAGAAGTCGAGTCGATTGCCAATCTGCCGTCGCGCGAAGAGCTGATCTCGAAGGTGCTCTTCCTGATCAATGCTCAGGCGCAGCGATTGGTGACGGTGATTCAGGCCGTTCCCCGCAACCTGGCCGTCGTTATGGATCAGGTGCGCGCGCAGAAAGAAGCGCAGGGCGCTTAAGAGGTTTTCGGTTTGGAGTACCGCCTTTAGGCGGCACGCGCGGGAGGCGGTCTAAAGCCGGTACTCCAAACTTCGATTTTGAGTTTAGCGGCCGTCGCTTTAGTCAGTGGACGGCCAGGGGAGGGGCAAAAGTCGCGGCGATGCAACCGGGACGGCTGCCGATGAATTGCAAGACGGTTTCAGTTTGGGATCTGAAATCTCAGATCTCAAATCTCAGATCTGAGATCTCAAATCTGAAATCGGTTTGCGCAAAGCGATACAGGAGAGTTAATAAGTCATGGCTGATATTCAGGGTATTGTCGATCAAATAAAGGAAATGACGCTGCTCGAAGCTTCACAACTGGTGAAGTTGATGGAAGAGACTTTTGGCGTCTCAGCAGCAGCGGCAGTCGCGGCCGCTCCGGCCGCGGGCGCAGCTGCCGGCAGCGGCGAAGCGGCGGCACCTGCCGAAGAGAAGACTGAATTCGATGTCATCCTTCAGGCGGCAGGCGGCAACAAGATCAACGTCATCAAGGTCGTTCGCGAAGTAACCGCGCTCGGTCTGAAAGAAGCGAAGGATCTGGTGGAAGCAGCCCCCAAGGCAGTCAAGGAAGGCGTTTCCAAGGAAGAAGCCGAAACTGTCCGTCAGAAGCTTGCTGATGCGGGCGCAACTGTCGAAGTTAAGTAGGCATTTCGGCTTATTTTAGCTGGTCAGGCGTCAGCGCGTGCTGATGCCTGAAATGCTTCGGATTGCGGCCGCGGTGGCCGGCTTGATTTTTGGTGCGGTAGCGGTTAATTTAGGGGAGTATTGAGGCGCTGGCGTTACTCCCGGAAAATTTCGAATCGAACATCGCTTTCACAAAAGCGGTCAGGGCATTTTACGCCCTGACCGCTGACGTGTCTGTGGCGAGCGCGTTTGACCTCAGGATAGGACATTAAGGGAAATTTCATGTCTGTAAATTTACTAGAAACCACGAATACAGGATTGGGGCGAAGGACCAGTCGGGCGCCGGAGCGGCAAGATTTTTCGAAGATTAAGACGGCGGTGCCGATTCCTAATCTGATCGAAATTCAAAGAGAGTCATACAACCGCTTTCTGCAGATGGATTTGCTGCCTGAAGAACGCGAGAGCACGGGTCTGCAATCCGTGTTCAAGTCGGTCTTCCCGATCTCGGATTTTCGCGAGACGGCGACACTGGATTTTGTCGAGTATCAAATCGGGAACTGGCAGTGTAAGTGCGGAAATCTCGAGGGCCTCCGCTTCCTCCGCGCCGCCTGTAAGAACTGCGGCGCCAGCATCAAGGTTGATCCGCTCCGTCCGGGGGAAACGCTTTGTCACGTTTGCGGCACCTTCAATTCGGTTCGTCCCGAACTGTGTCCGAATTGCGGCGAGCCGGTTGGCTTAAAACACAAACACGATCAGCAGGAATGTCAGGAGCGAGGCATGAGCTACAGCGTGCCGCTGAAGGTGAAAATCCGCCTGACTGTCTATGACAAAGACCCGGACACGAACGTCAAATCAATCCGCGATATCAAGGAAGAAGAAGTCTTCTTTGGCGAGATTCCGTTGATGACCGACAACGGCACCTTCATCATCAACGGCACTGAACGCGTGATCGTTTCGCAGCTTCATCGCTCGCCAGGTGTCTTCTTCAAGCGCGGACAGCTGTTCGTGGCCAAGATTATTCCGTACCGCGGTTCCTGGGTAGAGTTTGAATATGACCAGAAGAACCTGCTGTACGTTCGTGTCGGTAAGCGCAAGTTTCTGGCGACCATCTTTCTGCGCGCGCTGGGTGTCTGGCTGCAATCAAGCTTCAACAGCAAATCGTTCGGGAGTGATAGCCAGTTGGAAGACGCCGTCAAGAACTCCTCGTTCACGGACGAGGACTTGATCCGCCATTTTTACGTCGTCGATGGCGTGCGGGTCGAAAGCGGCAGCTTGATGCTTCAGGTTCCGGAATCGGGCAAAACCAACCTGGTGGGCATGAAGGTTGACTTTGAGATTAAGGGCCGCGGTCCGGATCCGATTGTGCGCAAAGGAAAAGAGATCACGCGGACCTCGCTCGAAGGCCTGCGCAAGGCCAACATCGGCGAGGTCGAAATCGATCCGGCGCAGTTTGAAGGGGCGTATGCCGCGGCTGACATCGTCAACACCGAGACGGGCGAAGTCGTGGTGGAAGCGAACAACGAAATCACTCCGGCTAAGCTCCAGGAAATCATTCAGACCGGCGTTAAGGAATTCGCGGTGTTCTTTCCGGAAGGCGACGACGTCGGCACCGTAGTTTCGCAGACTCTGAAGAAAGATACGGTTACCAAGCCGGTCGATGCCCTGCTGGAAATCTATCGCAAGATGCGTCCGGGCGATCCGCCGACGGTGCAGACCGCTTATCGTTTGCTGGAAGGTATGTTCTTTGATCCGCGCAAGTTCGATTTCTCGCGCGTGGGCCGCCTGAAATTCAACATCAAGATGGGCAAGCCCGAGATGGAGCGGATCGAAGACCCGCTGCTGCAGGCGAGTGACTTCTTTGAGGTGGTCACTTACGTGTTGAAGATGCGGCGTAATCCGGTCGACGACGAGAAGCGCCCGATCTATCAGGCGGACGATATCGATCACCTCGGCAATAGGCGCGTGCGCGCAGTTGGCGAACTGCTGGAAAACCAGTTCCGCATCGGACTGGAACGCATGGAGCGCGCGATCAAAGAAAAGATGTCGATCCATCAGGAAATGCAGACGACGATGCCGCGCGACCTCATTAACGCGAAGCCGGTCACCGCGGCAGTGCGCGAGTTCTTTGGCTCGTCACAGTTGTCACAGTTCATGGATCAGACGAACCCGCTGTCGGAAATTACTCATAAGCGACGCCTGTCGGCCCTGGGGCCGGGCGGGTTGAGTCGCGAGCGCGCGGGATTCGAAGTCCGCGACGTGCACCCGACTCACTATGGGCGCATCTGTCCCATCGAGACTCCTGAAGGTCCCAACATCGGTCTGATTTCGTCGCTGTCCTGCTATGCGCGGATCAACCAGTTCGGCTTCATTGAATCGCCGTATCGCAAGGTGGTTAACGGCAGCGTCGTCGAGTTCGTGCGTGTCATCAATGGCGGCGGCACCAAGTTCAAACCGGGCGATCACGTGCCGCAGGAAGAGGTCGACAAGGCCAACAAGAAGGTCGGCGCCCATGGCGAGAAGGCGAGTTACGAGCCTTACCCGTTTTATTTGACGGCCTGGGTTGAAGACAAGCACGTCATCGGGCAGGCGAACATCGAGCTCGATGACAACGGCTATATCGTCAACGAGCGCAACGCGGCGCGAAAAGCCGGCGAATTCATCCTCGCCCATCGCGAAGAGATCGAATACGTCGACGTTTCGCCGAAACAGCTCGTGTCAGTGGCGGCCTCGCTGATTCCGTTCCTTGAGAACGATGACGCCAACCGCGCGTTGATGGGTTCGAACATGCAACGGCAGTCGGTGCCTTTGCTGCGCGCCGAGGCGCCTTACATCGGCACCGGCATGGAAGACGTGACGGCTCGCGACTCGGGCGCGGTAGTAATCGCTCGTCGCGACGGCGTGGTGGACTACACCGATTCGGAGCGCATTATCGTCAAGGCCGACCACAACGTGGACGGCACCATCTCGCGCGAAGTGACGGCGGACATCTATACGCTGATCAAATTCAAGCGCTCAAACCAGAACACGTGCATCAATCAGCGGCCGATCGTTCACGTCGGCGAGCGGGTAAGCAAAGGCCAGGTGATCGCTGACGGCCCCTGCACCGATCGCGGCGAGCTGGCGCTGGGCCGCAATGTGCTGGTCGCCTTCATGCCGTGGCGCGGTTACAACTTCGAAGACGCGATCCTGGTTTCTGAGCGACTGGTAAAAGAGGACTACTACACCTCGATTCACATCGAAGAGCTGGAGATTGAAGCTCGCGATACTAAGCTGGGGCCGGAGGAAATCACGCGCGACATTCCGAATGTCGGCGAGAACATGCTCCGTGATTTGGACGAGAGCGGCATCATTCGCATCGGCGCCCAGGTAAAGCCCGGTTCGATCCTGGTCGGCAAAGTCACGCCCAAGGGCGAAACGCAACTGACTGCGGAAGAGAAGCTGCTGCGCGCCATCTTTGGCGAGAAGGCTGCCGACGTAAAGGATGCGTCGCTGGTTTGCCCGCCGGGTATCGACGGCACCGTCGTCGATGTTCAGGTGTTCACGCGCAAGGGCCAGGAGAAGGATCAGCGCTCGCTTTCGATCGAACAGGACGAGGAAGAGCGTCTGCGACGCGACCTGGACGACGAGATTCGTATTCTTCAGGAGCAGCGCAACGAACGCATCTATGAGTTGTTCGAAGGCCGGAAGCTTTCTGCGGATCTCACCGTCAATCGCGAGGTGGTAATTCCGAAAGGCGAGCCCATTACCCGCGAGATGTTGCAGAACGTCGAGCCGAAGACGCTGCGCAAGGCGCAGGTCGCTTCTGCTCGCGTCGATGCCGCGGCCGAGGTCAAGGAATACGAAGATCGTACTGAGCGCCAGATCAAGATTCTCTCGGATATTTACGAAGAGAAGATTGCCAAACTGCGCCAGGGCGACGAACTTTCACCGGGCGTTATCAAGATGGTGAAAGTCTTTATCGCCATGAAGCGTAAGCTTTCAGTCGGCGACAAGATGGCCGGCCGGCACGGAAATAAAGGCGTCATCGCCCGCATTCTGCCGGAAGAGGACATGCCTTACCTGCCGGATGGAACGCCGGTCGAAATCGTGCTCAATCCGTTGGGCGTGCCTTCACGTATGAACGTGGGCCAGATCCTCGAGACGCACCTGGGCTGGGCCGCGCGGGTCCTGGGGCTGTATTACGCGACGCCGGTCTTCGACGGCGCGACGGAGAAAGAGATCAAGTTGCGTTTGCAGGAAGCCGGCGCCCGCGCTCGCGAACTGGGACTGCCTGAGATCGTCAACGAGTCAGGCAAGGCCGTTTTGTATGACGGACTGAGTGGCGAGCCATTCGAGCAGAAGGTGACCGTCGGTTACATCTACATGCTCAAGCTTTCGCACCTCGTGGACGACAAGATTCACGCGCGTTCGATCGGGCCGTACTCGCTGATTACGCAACAGCCGCTGGGCGGCAAAGCGCAATTCGGCGGACAGCGGTTCGGAGAAATGGAGGTGTGGGCGCTCGAAGCTTATGGCGCCGCGCACATTCTTCAGGAACTCCTGACCGCGAAGTCCGACGACGTGGCCGGGCGTTCAAAGATCTATGAGGCGATCGTCAAAGGCGAGGCCGATTTCGATCCCGGTTTGCCGGAATCGTTCAACGTGCTGGTGCGCGAACTACAGTCGCTGTGCCTCGACGTCGAGCTGGTGCAGAAAGACGGCGCGCCGGAAGAGACGATTGCGGAACCTTTGATTACCAGCGGCATATAAGTCTCATAAGTCCCATCCGTCCCATTTGTCGCATGGGACTGATGGGACGAATGGGACTGATGGGACACATGGGACCTATTGAAAACGGAGAAATAAAGTGTTTCGATTTCATCAAGAGAAAACGCAACTCGCGCCTGACTTTGAGGCGATTCGCATCTCGCTGGCTTCACCGGAGAAGATCCGCCAGTGGTCACACGGTGAAGTAACCAAGCCGGAAACGATCAACTACCGCACGTTCAAGCCGGAACGCGACGGGCTTTTTTGCGCGCGCATTTTCGGCCCCGTGGCTGACTGGGAGTGTCTCTGCGGCAAATACAAACGCATGAAACATCGCGGCGTGATCTGCGATAAGTGCGGGGTTGAAGTCACTCAGGCTAAGGTCCGTCGTGAGCGTCTGGGGCATATCGACCTCGCCAGCCCATGTTCGCACGTGTGGTTCTTCAAGGGGCTTCCGTCGCGTATTGGGCACTTGCTGGATATACCGTTGCGCGAGCTTGAGAAAGTTCTTTACTTCGAATCCTACATAGTCATCGATCCCGGCGATGTCAAGGATTTGAAGGAGCGCGAGCTTTTGACCGACGAGCGCTATCGCGAGCTGATGCGCGAATATCCGGGTCAGTTCGTCGCCAAGATGGGTGCGGAGGCCATCAAAGAATTGCTCTCGATGGTTAGGATCGAAGAACTCGCCGTCGAGCTGCGCCGCCGGATGCGCGAAGAGACTTCGCAGCAGAAGAAACTGAAATTCTCCAAGCGGCTGAAAGTCGCGACCTCGTTCCTGAAATCGGGCAATCATCCCGAGTGGATGATTCTCGATGTGATCCCGGTGATTCCACCCGAGCTGCGCCCGCTGGTGCCGCTCGATGGCGGACGGTTCGCGACTTCGGACCTGAACGATCTCTATCGCCGGGTCATCAATCGCAACAACCGTCTGAAGAAGCTGATGGAGTTGCGCGCGCCCGAAGTCATCGTACGCAATGAAAAGCGGATGCTTCAGGAAGCCGTCGATGCGCTGTTTGATAACGGCCGTCGTGGTCGCGTATTGCGCGGCGTCAACAACCGCCCGCTCAAATCGCTGTCCGGAACGCTCAAGGGCAAGCAGGGCCGTTTCCGTCAGAACCTTCTCGGCAAGCGTGTTGACTACTCAGGTCGTTCGGTAATTGTGGTGGGCCCGGAGCTCAAACTGCACCAGTGCGGCTTGCCGAAAAAGATGGCGCTTGAATTGTTTAAGCCGTTTATCTACAACCAGCTCGAAAAGCAGGCGCACGCTGCAACGATCAAGCAGGCCCGCGAAATGGTTGAGCGGCAGGAGCCGGTTGTTTGGGACATCCTCGAGGAAGTGATTCGCGAACATCCGGTGCTGCTTAACCGCGCGCCGACGCTCCACCGCCTGGGCATCCAGGCGTTTGAGCCGGTACTGGTCGAAGGCAAGGCTATCAAGATCCATCCGCTCGTCTGCACGGCTTTCAACGCCGACTTTGACGGCGATCAGATGGCCGTGCACATTCCGCTCTCTCCTGAAGCGCAGATCGAAGCAGCCGTGCTGATGCTGTCCTCGAACAACATCCTGAGTCCGGCCAGCGGTCAGCCGATTGCGGTACCGTCACAGGACATCGTGCTGGGCATCTATTACCTGACGCGTGATAAGGAAGGGGCGAAGGGTGAAGGTCGAGTGTTCGCGTCCAAGGAGGAAGTTTTCCTCGCGCTCGATTCAAAGGACGTGACGACGCAGACGCCAATCAAACTGCGCATCACGGGCGATTTGATCGATCTGACCCAGGAGCACGACACCCAGGACATTCTGCGCGGCACTTTGCAGGAAGACGTCCGTCGCGTCATCAATACGACCGTTGGCCGGGTGATTTTCAACGATGCAATTCCCGTGGGGCTGCCGTACATCAACGGCACCCTGCGCAAGAAAGGTCTGCAGTCGCTGGTCAACTATTCGCACATTCGGCTGGGTCATGAGATGACTGTGAAGATGCTCGACGATCTTAAGAACCTTGGTTTCCTGTACGCGACCAAGGCCGGGATCTCGATCGGCATCGACGATCTGGTAACGCCTCCTTCGAAGCCGGAGATCGTCGGCAAAGCTGAGAAGGATGTGATCACTGTCGAGCAGCAATATCGCGACGGCGTGATCACCAACGGCGAGCGCTATAACAAAGTCATCGCCATTTGGTCGGAAGCGACTGACAAGGTCGCCAAGGAAATGTTCAAGGCGATGGACGATCGTGAGAAGGCGTCCAACGAAATGAACCCGATCCTGATCATGTCCGATTCAGGCGCGCGCGGATCGGCGCAGCAGATTCGCCAGCTGGCGGGGATGCGCGGATTGATGGCGCGCCCGTCGGGTGAAATCATCGAGACGCCGATTCAATCCAACTTCCGCGAAGGTCTGAACGTTTTGCAATACTTCATCTCGACGCACGGCGCTCGTAAGGGCCTGGCGGATACGGCGCTGAAGACGGCCGACTCGGGTTACCTGACTCGCCGGCTGGTTGACGTGGCCCAGGACGTGATCATCAGCGAGCAGGACTGCGGGACGCTGAAGGGTATCTCAGCCAGTGCCATCGTTGAAGGCGGCGAAGAAATCGAGAGCTTGCGCGATCGTATCGTCGGCCGCACAGCGCTCGAAGACGTGATCGATCCCGTCGAGGGAACTGTCATCGTCGAGAGTAATCAGGAGATTGACGAGGATCTCGCTGCTGAGATTCAACGCTCGGGCGTACAGCGCGTGAGGATTCGTTCGGTTTTGACCTGCGAATCCCGGCGCGGATGCTGTATCAAATGTTATGGGCGCAATCTCGCGACTGGCCGTCCGGTCGATATCGGCGAGGCCGTGGGAGTCATCGCGGCGCAATCGATCGGCGAGCCCGGCACGCAGTTGACGATGCGTACTTTCCACATCGGCGGCACCGCCCGCCTGGAAGAATCTTCGAAGCACGAGGCCCGGGTCGAAGGCCGGGTCAAATACGTCGATCTGCAAACGGTCAAAACGCGTAAAGGCGAGCGCGTGGCAATGAACCGCAACGGCGCCTTAACAATCATCGACGAGCGCGGGCGCGAGGTAGCGCGCTACCAGACCGTTTACGGCGCGCATATCCTGGTAGAAGACGGCGAGCTCGTGGCAGAAGACCAACTGCTGGCTACCTGGGACCCGTTTACCTTCGCGATTCTTACCGAAGTCGCCGGTCATGTGAAGTTTCAGGACCTGAAGGAAGGCGTGACCTTCGAAGAAGAGACCGACCAGGTTACCGGTCTGTCGCACATGGTGGTCAAGGACTCGCCTGATGAAAAGAAACAGCCGCGTCTGGAAATTCGCAACGCCAGCAACAAGGTGCTGAAGACCTACCAGATGCCCGTGCGTGCCAACCTCATGGTCAACGACGGCGAAGAGGTGGAACCGGGCGATGTCATCGCCAAGATTCCGCGCGAGACGACGAAGACCAAGGACATCACCGGAGGTTTGCCGCGCGTGGTTGAACTTTTTGAAGCCCGGCGCCCGGCGGAAGCCGCGGTCATGTCCGAAATCGACGGCACCGTCAAGCTTGGCCCAATCTCGAAGGGTAAGCGCAAACTCATCATCACCGGCGACGACGGCGAAGAGCGCGAGTACGATATCCCGCGCGGCACGCACATCAACGTGCAGGAAGGAGATCGCGTTCGCGCCGGCGAAGCTCTGCAGGACGGTCCCTTGAACCCACATGACATTCTGCGCGTGTTGGGTATGAACCGGCTGCAGGAATACCTGGTGAACGAAATCCAGGAGGTCTATCGCCTGCAGGGCGTAAACATCAACGACAAGCACATTGAGGTAATCGTTCGGCAGATGCTGCGCTGGGTGAAGATCAAGGAGGTTGGCGATACTGAATTCTTACTGGAAGAACAGGTCGATCGCTTCCGCTTCCAGGACGAGAACGAACGCGTCCGCGGCGAGAAAGGTGAAGTCGCCCAGGCTGAGCCTCTGTTGCTCGGAATTACCAAGGCTTCGCTCTCAACCGACTCGTTCATTTCGGCCGCCTCCTTCCAGGAGACAACGCGCGTGCTGACCGAAGCTGCCATCTCTGGTCGCGTCGATTACCTGCGCGGCCTGAAAGAGAACGTCATCATGGGGCGTCTGATTCCTGCCGGCACCGGCATGGAGTATTACCGGAACGTGGATGTTGACCGTGACGACACCATCGGCGAAGCCGAGCGTGAGGAAGAGGAATTCCCTGAAATTCTTGGCGGCGTCGAAATGCCGCAGCCGGTCGCCCACACGGTCATGGCGACAGTGGGTGACGGCGACGGTGATGCCGATACGGAAATCGAGTCCGACGACACGGCCGACGTGGCCCCTGACATCGAGTAGGGGGCACTGCGGCCGCCTAAACCAGCAAACGGCGAGGTGATAAGCCTCGCCGTTATTATTTTCACGAAATTCTCACAAATTCACTATTTGCTAAGCAACCAGGCAGAAGATTTTGCTTTCCAAGTGGGCGAGGCTTGCGTTACTATGCCCAAGCGAGGTAATTCCCTTACCTCGTCCCCAATGCTCCCCGGCCAGGCGAT
>JBKPEE010000053.1:0-23620 GCA_046728235.1 Acidobacteriota bacterium | reverse complement strand
CATCATCAGGAGCCGAACGCTCCGGCGGCGTGGAAGTATTACGAGATCCTGATGCAGATTAGGAGCGAGTTGCAGAAAGGTCAGAACCGGGAGCGGTAGCGACCGGGCCCTCTTTTCTTTTAGTACTTGTACTGAACGGTAGGCCCGGTCGCTACCGCTCCCGGTTCTGACTCCTAATCCTTCCGGTACACCACGCCGTTCTTCATCACAAACGTCACCCTTTCCATGGCGTGGATATCTTTCAACGGGTCGCCGCTGACGGCCACGATGTCGGCCCATTTGCCCACCGTCAACGATCCCAGGTTTTTGTCCCAACCGAGCAGCTTGGCGCCGTTGAGGGTACCCGCCTGAATCGCCTGCATGTTGGTCATCCCACCCCAGTCAACCATCAAAAAGAATTCGCGCGCGTTTGTTCCGTGCGGAATGACTCCGGCGTCCGTGCCGAGCGCAATCTGAACCCCGTTGGCCAACGCAATTTTGGTGGCGTGGCGCGCTGCCGCGGCCGCGGCCAGGGCTTTCTCTGCACGCAAGCCTTTCAGGACGCCGTTCCTGGCGGCGCGTTCGACGGCTTCGGCGGCTGACAAAGTCGGAACCAGGAACGTCCCGCGCTGACCCATTAGTCGCGCGCCTTCTTCATCCAGGAAGGATCCGTGCTCGATCGAAGAAACGCCGGCGCGCACCGCGAGCTTGATCCCGTCAGTTCCATGAGCGTGCGCGGCCACCTTGCGATCCAGTTTGTTCGCTTCTTCGACCAGCGCTTTCAATTCTTCAAAGCTGTATTGCGTCGCGCCTACAGCATCGCCTTCCGAAAGCACCCCACCAGTCGCGCAGGTCTTGATCACGTCAGCGCCGTATTTGATTTGCAGGCGAACCGCCTGACGGATTTGTTCGGGCCCGTCCGCGACGCCGTCCAGCGGAGCCAGTTGCACCACGCCGGGACGAAATCCATTCTCATCGCAGTGGCCGCCGGTAATTCCGATAGCGTGGCCTGCGCTTTCCATACGTGGACCAATGGTCCAGCCCTCATTGATTGCCTTACGCAGCGCCATGTCATCAAAACGTCCCGCCGCCCCGACGTTGCGCACGCTGGTAAAGCCGGCCATCAAAGTGTCGCGCGCATGCAGTACGCCGAGAATCGCGCCAAATGATTCATAATCTCTCACCGGCGACGCGTCCGCTTCGGGATCGCCCAGCACCCGCCCAACCAGATGCGTGTGTGCATCGATAAACCCCGGCAGCATTGTCGCCTCACCCAGATCAACGATCGTTGCGCCACTCGGCGCGCGCACCGTAGCCGCATTGCCCACGGCCGTGATCTTGTTATCAGTGACGATTACGATAGCGTTCCTGATCTGAGCTGCGCCCGTCCCATCGATCAAACGCGCAGCCTTCAGCACCAGGACGCCCTTCCCTTCGGGTGGTGCAGGCCTGATGCCAATCGGTGTGGGAGCTTGCGGCAGAACTGAAGAGCAGATACAGGCAATCAGGGTCGCCGCCATCAAAAACAGCTTATTGAGTTTCATGATCTATTCATCCATACGGAGGTTTTGAAAAAACGGCCGTCGCATCTTATTTCATATTCGGATTTCCACTCAACCTCGGTCTCATTAGGAGCGGTCAAGAACTTGAACCACGAAATTACACGAAACAAGGACCTCATTTCGTGTACGTTCGTGCTTCAATTCCTGTCGGTAAGTTGGCCTGGTAATTTGAACCACGAAATTATAGGAAACGAGGACCTTTGTTCGTGTACTTCGTGGTTTCACTTTCTGTCGATATGGTGTCCCGGCAAACGCAACGGGTCGTCTTTCATCTCAATCGATCAATTGTTAATATCCGCTCAACATGAAAAAGCGCTACTTGCTTGCTGGTCTGACGGGAGTGGTGGCAGGAGTTGTCGCGACGAAACTGCTGACCCGGCCGCGCGATGTCAGTTGGCCTGACAGCCTGCAGTTTATTTATCACCCCGAGTATTCCTGGTTCACGACCGTTGATGGCGTGCGCGTTCATTACCAGGAAGCCGGCGGCGAACAAGCGCCGCCAATCATTCTGATCCACGGATTCATTTCTTCTAATTTAGTATGGAGTCCGGTGTTGCTGTCGCTGGCGCAAAAGGGTTTCCGCGTTATTGCGCCGGATTTGCCGGGCTATGGTTATTCAGACAAACCGGCGGACGCGCGCTATACGATTGGCGAACAGGCGCGCGCTGTGATTGGTCTCATGGACCAGTTGCAGATAAAGAAAGCTATTGTCGTCGGTGCTTCTTATGGCGGCGCCATCGCCGCGACCATGGCGCTTGATTATTCCGACCGCGTGGCCAAGCTGATTCTGGTCGGCGCGGTAAGCAATGATGATCCCAAGAAGAAGTTTCTCCTGCGGGTCTCGTGTCTTCCGCTAATCGGCGACATTGCCACACCGCTGTTCCTGGGGTCGCGCTGGATCTTGCGCAAACGAATGCAGGACATGTACCGCCGGATGCAGAAACCCCTTAACGAGGGGATGATCGCCGCGCGCCACCATTTGCTGGCCACCGCAAACACACATCGCGCGATGATTCGCACCGCCCGGGCCTGGAGCGCTGATAGAATTCAGCGCGAAGCTTCACTAATTCGGCAGCCGACCATGCTCATTTGGGGTGATGAGGACGATCACATCCCAATCGATAACGCATTCCGACTGAGAGACACAATTCCCAACGCGAAATTGATCGTCTTTCGCAACTGCGGGCATATACCGGCGGCCGAGCATCCCGAGAAATTCGTCGAAGCAGTGGCGGACTTTAGCAAGTAGATTGATCGCAGTCATGGTCAGTACCATCGGCGTCAGCAGATGGGATCGGGGATGAAAATCTAGAAGTTTTCTATTCGCAAAATGGTAACTGACTTCATTCATCCAGCTGGGCGAAGCTGTGAATGACATCGTGCCCGCTGTCGCTGGCTTGTGGCGGGTTCCCAGGACGAAGGGACAGCAAGGTTCGCATCCCCGCGGCGCGGGCAGCGTCCAATTCTCTCACCAGATCAGAGATGAACAGCACCTCAGTCGCGTCCAGGCCCAGAGCCATGGCGATCTGAAGGTAACTCTCGCTCGCCATTTTCGCCCCGGTGGAGGTGTCGAAGTACCGATCGATGAGTGCCGACACATCGCCGGCATTCGTATGAGCCAGGAGCAATTTTTGAGCGAGCACGCTGCCCGAAGAGAAAATTGCAATCTTCAAACCGGCGCGGCGAAGTTTCTCGATTGCCGGCAAGACGTCTGAAAAGATGGGCGCTATCAAAGTCCTTTCGGTGTAACCCTGTTGCCAGATTTTGCCTTGGAGTGATTTCAACCCCGGAGATTTTCGATCTCGATCCATCAACCAGAAAACATATGACACGAATGAATCGAGCGCGAGGTCACGAGGTTGATCAATCAACGGCGGCGGCGCCAGACCTTGCCGCACATCCTGCTCGTGTTCGGCACGCAACGATGACAAATCTGCCATGGTCTCTGCTGAATCAAGATGACGAACGAGGTAATTCCTGACATGCGCGCGCGCGTAGGGGAACAGAACTTTATGGACAAAGGTTATTGGTGTGATGGTGCCTTCGATGTCCAGCAGAATTGCGCGAATGCCTGAGGTGGAGAGCATCGAGGTCAGGCGATTGCATCGGCTTCTTTGGAACCCCCGCGTGCCACATCACTAAAGCACAGCGGAAGAAATTTGCCATCGACACCGCTGTCAGTGTAATGCGGCGTCCAACCGGACTGGTCCTGAAACAACCGGATAGCGCGGATACGACGATCGGCGCAGAGATCAAACCAGTGTCTTGTCCCGCGCGGCACGCGAATCAGGTCTCCGGCTTCGACTTCGATCGCGACTATGGAGCGATTTTCAACATGAATGTGAAAGAGACCGTGACCGGCAATGATGAAACGGACTTCGTCTTCGTCGTGCCAATGTTCACGGCTGAACCTGGCCAGCATCTCTGCCAGCCCCGGGGTTGCGGCGTCGACATCGATTACGTCGGCGGTAACGTATCCGCCGCGAGCCTTCAATTGTTCGATTTCTGCCGCGTATGCTTTCAGGATCGCTTTGGCCGGGGCGCCGGGATCCGCGGAATGGTCTGGCTTCCATTGTTCATAATCGATGCCGTACGTGGCCAGGCATGCAGCGATCTCCTGTTTGCCGGTTAAGATTCGGTCATCATCGATAATGCGAACCGTGGCCATTGATTGCACCTCGTTTTGAGAAAGTCGCACGAGCATCGGCCGCTGAGATCACGCGCCGTGCCACCGCGAACTCAAGCGGGAACCAACTTGTTCGATGAGATATGTGCGCGCGAGCGTCTCGAAAAGGAACTCGAAAATCTCGACGTGCCGCTTCGCCTGCCGTCGATCCTGGCCCCAGGCATAAAGTCCATGACGGTGAAGCAGGAACCCGTGGACTGGCGGGTGCTGCCGCAGAGTCTCCGTGACTCGATCGGCGAGCACCCACATGTCTTGCGAGTTCGGCAGTATCGGGACCCACTCGTGGTGTTCGTGGGTCTTAACTCCTTCCAGCCCCTTCAACATCTCGTACCCTGCAATCGTCACTCCGCCGGCATCGAAATGAAGATCGGAAAGCATCGTGCTCCAGACTGAATGAGTATGAAATACAGCGCCTGCCAGCCGTTCTTGCGCGATGCGAATGTGCAACGGACTTTCGTCCGAAGGTTTTCCCTTCATATCGCCGAGCACTTGCGCCTGCTCGTCAATCGCAATTATCTGCTCAGGTTTTATTGCGCCCTTGTCGACGCCGCTGGGTGTAATTGCCAGACGCAAGGGATTGCGTTCGACCACCGCGCTCAAATTCCCGCTGGTGCCAAGCACCCAACCACGCGAATGAAACTCAGCGGCAGTCTCCGACAGTGACGCAGCAATTTGCGCAAGGCTCTCGGACACGTCCGAAAGTTTATCATGGCGCCGTCTAATTCATTTGCAGTGCTTTACCCACGGATGGATCTCTGCGCACGCGCCAGATCTTTGAGTCGAGATAGTAATGAATGAAGGCATAACCCCACAGGAAAGCAATGCCAAGTTGAATGGGCATGGACAACGCCGCCGGCGAATCGCCCGTGTGCAGATTGAGATAGCCGAGGTACTGGCGCGGGCCCTGGTAGATAAGGCCGAAGAGAATTCCGAACCCGATATAGTAAATCAGGCGGCGCGAGATGAATGCGGCAGGACCGTAGGTTTGGTACGCAGGCGTCTCGCCTGCATTCAGCGCGCGGGACGCGCGCGTGCCGTATTTCTGATTATGAAACCAGATCAGCCGGTGATATTGCAGGTTGTGATAGATGGTGAGAATCGCGACCAGGGCGATCGGCTTCGCCGGCATTGGGGTTATCAAAGCGATCCAGTGTAACGGCAGCGCGGCCGCCAGCAGCAGGTATTTAGGCACATCGAGGGGTTCGCGCACAATCACTCGCTGCACCTGTCTGATCAGCCAGCCAGTACCCAGAACGATTGTCCCCAGCAGCAGGATGGTGGCGACCGCGTTGACGCCGCCGCGCAGAATCGGCGGTACGCGCGCCATCGCCGTCGGGTCGTGGGCGATAAAAGCGACAAATGGATAATTGAACGCGAACATCAACAGCCAGCGATCCAAAGCGTTGTCGATCGGCGCCAGGTCGTGGTTCTTCTTTTTGTAAAGCACCATGAAGCCATAGTGCTGTTTGACCAGGTGATAATAGGCCCAGAGCGCGGCCACGAAAAAGAAAGTGAAACCAACGCCGAGCAGCACCAGCACAGGTCCGACAACGAAGAAGAGCAGCGAACCCAGCATCAGCCCCTTGCGCCTCTTCCACTCTGACCGGTCGAAATACGTGCGCGAGAAAGTGCCGAAGACGTGTGGCGCATCAATCAGAATGGCCCAACCCGCCACCATGGGAATGAGCGGCAATACGCCAGTCACATACAGAATGAGCAACGCGTAGCTTGCCACGACCGACCCGATGAACCAGATCAGGTCTTCACGCGCACCGATGATCCAACGGAGGGAGATGGCGCCTGACTGCGCCCGGTTGGCAATGGTTTCGGTTGATGCAGCCATTTCGATTTCTCCCTCTCCAAAAGGGGAGGGAACAAACTATTCCTCTCGCAAATCCTTACCGGTCATATCTGGCGGCTTTTCAAGTCCCAATAATCCGAGCATGGTGGGCGCGACATCTTCCAACGCTCCGCCTGCGCGCAGCTTTGCTCCGAGCGACCCTTCATCGATTAGATGAAACGGAACGGGATTAGTTGTGTGCGCCGTGTGCGGCTGACCGGTTTTAGGATCGATCATCAATTCAGCATTGCCGTGATCGGCGGTGATCAAAGTGGTCCCGCGCGCGCTGCGCATGGCTTTGGTGATCCAGCCGAGACAGGTGTCGACGTATTGACAGGCCTCGATTGTTTTATCGAGTTTGCCGGTGTGTCCCACCATGTCCGTGTTGGCGAAATTGACTATGTACACATCTGCTTCGCGTCCCTCGATGGCCCGTATTAACTTGTCGGTGATCTTGAAAGCGGACATCTCCGGCGCCAGATCATAGGTCGCGACTTTCGGCGAAGGCACCAGCAGACGCTTCTCGTGCGGAAATTCACGTTCGGTGCCGCCGTTGAAAAAATAGGTCACGTGCGCGTACTTCTCAGTCTCAGCCATCCGATAGTTTTCTATCGTCTGGAGCGCAAAAACGTCCGCCAGAATATTTCGTGGCACCTCGGGTGGAAAAGCTACGGGCAAAGGATAGGTCTTGTCGTAAACCGCGAAACAGACAAAGTGTGTGTGCGGGCGGTTCGGGGTGGGGAATTCCGAAAAGCCCGGCACGGCCACGGCGCTGGTGATTTGCCGCGCGCGATCGGCGCGAAAGTTAAAGAAAACTACGGAATCGCCATCCTCGATTTTTCCTACCGGCTTCCCATCATCGCGAACACAGACTATCGGCTCGACAAATTCGTCGGTCACATTACGCTCGTATGATTTCCTGATCGCGGCAACGGGGTCGTTGGTGCGTTCGCCTTCGCCGTTCACCAGTAATTTGTAGGCCGGCTCAATTCGCTCCCAGCGCTTGTCTCGATCCATCACATAGTAGCGGCCGACCACGCTCGCTACTTCGCCGGCGCCGATTTCCCCGCATTTCCGCTGCATCGCCTCGACGTATTTTGTGGCCGAGGCGGGCGGCGTGTCACGGCCGTCCAGAAAGCAATGCACAAATACGCGTTTGGCGTCGCGCTCTTTTGCCAGGCGCAGGAGCGCGTACGCATGCTCCTGTGATGAGTGGACCAGTCCATCGGACACCAGGCCCATAATATGGATCGCCCGATCATTTTTGACGGCGCTGTCGATGGCTGCATTCAGCACCAGGTTGTGACAAAACTCACCCGTTTTGATCGCATGATTGATACGTTCGACGTCCGTGCGTAGCACGCGGCCGGCGCCGAGACACAAATGGCCGACATTGGAATTGCCCATGATGCCTGGGGGCAGGCCGACGCATTCGCCCGAGGCTTCCAGCAGCGTATGAGGATATTTGTCGCGCAGTTCGTCGTAGAACGGCATGTTGGCCAGGGCAATGGCGTTGCCTTCGCGTTCAGCGCGATAGCCAAAGCCGTCGAGAATGATGAGTGTTAGAGGGGTTTTTGGTGGCATAGCGGTGTCAGAACCCGGAGCGGTAGCGACGGGGTCAAATTGGCGTTTCCGAAAATGGCCCGGTCGCTACCGCTCCCGGTTCTGACCCTTAGCGCCAGTAATCCGGACTCTCTTTCATATTCGGATCGGAACGTTCCATCCAACGCTCGGGCCGGTGCAGTTTGATAAAACCGAATTGCTCGTACAGTCCGTGAGCGTCCTTGGTCGATAACACCCACCGCCGGAACCCCTGCAAACGCGGATGGGCAATGATGACTTTCATCAGCCACTTCGACAGTCCGTGCCCGCGATGTTCAGCCAGCACGAAAACGTCGGCGACCCAGGCAAAGGTGGCATAGTCAGTGACAATGCGCGCGAAACCGACCTGATCGCTTCCCTGGTAAATGCCAAACGGCAGCGAGTTCTCAATTGAGCGGGTTACGACTTCTCGTGAGCGCCCTGTCGCCCAGTAAGATTCGTTGCTCAGATAATGGTGAATCAGATCGACATCGAGGCGCGAAGGATCTGTGCTGATTAAGTATTCGTCGCGTTGCCAGGTGTCCATTGGCTTTGTGTCAGAACCCGGAGCGGTAACGACGGGATCATGAATTCAAGATGTGTTTGATCCGGTCGCTACCGCTCGCGGTACCGCCGCTCACTTCGGCGAAATATCGCTGCGCAGATAGAACAATAAATCTGTGGCCGGCGGTTCAATTCCCAGTTGGCGGATCATGCCGACCACCTGGCCGCGATGCATGGTGGCGTGGTTCACGACGTGTTGCATCTGATTTACCAGACGCATGGAACTCGGATCGCCACTCAAAAGATTGAAAGACAAATCGGCGGACAGCTTTTCCTCATTAAGTTGAGCCACGTATTGCGCGCGACGATCGATGACTTCGCCCCAGCGATCGTTGAGAGTGACCAGGTCGCCGCACGACTCGGCCGTCCACATGGACCACGCTTCGGCCTTGCCCGGTGAGCGCCCGTGCCAGCGCTCGAGCCAGATCCATTCAGCGCCGGCCATGTGCGTAAGCGTGCCAAAAATTGACTTGTGACTGATGCCAAAGTCACGGCGTAACTGCTCATCAGTCAAATTGTCGGCCGCGTCCATCGCCAACGCATTGGCCCATTCGGTGTAATCGAACAGATGTCGGATGTCTGCCAGGTCCATAATTTTTGGAGGGCGGCGGCTTGACGCCGCTTTATTGTAGTTCCGTCTATTTTTGAAAAAGCGGCGTCAAGCCGCCGCACTCCAAAACTAAGCTGTAGCGGTGCGGCTCTGATTAAACGCCGCGCGCCCAGGATACTTCGCGTTCTCGCCCAATTCCTCTTCAATCCGCAGCAACTGATTGTATTTCGCGATCCGATCGCTGCGTGACAGCGATCCGGTCTTAATCTGGCCGGCGTTTGTGGCTACCGCCAGATCCGCGATGAATGCATCTTCAGTTTCACCTGAGCGGTGGGAAATCACTGCCGTGCGGCCATTCGATTTCGCCAATTGGATGCAGTCGAGCGTTTCGGTCAGCGTGCCGATCTGGTTGACCTTGATCAGGATCGAATTCGCGACGCCGAGATCTATTCCCTTCTGCAGGAATTTGGTATTCGTCACAAACAGATCATCACCAACCAGCTGCGTCGTCTGGCCGACTCTATCGGTCATGATCTTCCAGCCGTCCCAATCGTTCTCGGCCATGCCATCTTCAATCGAGATGATCGGATATTTATCGATCCAGCTTTGCCAGTACGAGATCATTTCCGCGCTCGAGAGCTTTCGCCCGTCCGATTTCTTGAAGACGTAAGTGCCGGAGTCATAAAATTCGCTGGCCGCCGGATCGAGTGCGAGCAAAACTTGATCACCGGCTTTGTAGCCTGCCTGCTCGATCGCCTGCAGAATCGTTTCAATCGCTTCGTCGTTCGATTTAAGATTTGGGGCAAAACCGCCCTCGTCGCCGACGCTGGTGGCGTAACCCTTCTGTTTCAAAACCGACTTGAGCGTGTGAAAAATCTCTGCGCCCATGCGCAATGCTTCACTGAAGCGGCCGGCACCGACCGGAACTATCATGAATTCCTGAAAGTCGACATTGTTGTCGGCGTGCGCCCCGCCGTTAAGAATGTTCATCATCGGCACCGGCAGGGTGTTTGCCGCGTCGCCGCCGAGATGGCTATAGAGCGGCAGGTTGCGAACATTCGCCGCCGCGCGCGCGTTGGCCATCGAGACCGACAGCAACGCGTTGGCGCCGAGCCTGGCCTTGTTGGGCGTCCCGTCGAGGTCGATCAGCTTTCGATCGATCGTTCTTTGATCCAGCGCGTCCATTCCTTTCAATTCGCGCGCAATCAGGTCGTTCACGTTACCCACGGCTTTCAACACACCCTTGCCGCCATAGCGCTTTGCATCGCCGTCGCGCAACTCAACGGCTTCGTGCTCGCCGGTAGAAGCGCCCGACGGAACGGCCGCGCGGCCGCGTTGGCCGCTGAGCAGCATCACGTCCGCCTCAACAGTCGGATTGCCGCGCGAATCGAGAATCTCGCGCGCATGTATTTGAGCGATTTGTGTCATCTGAGACGCCCTACTCTTTATTCTGATTGAGGGAAACTTTAACATCGGCCGCATGAGAAGCGAAGTGTGGTGGATCACATGCCGGTCTAAGGATATAAAGATCGCTCTGGCAATGGCTTGGCCATGCTGATGCGCGGCTAGTCTCCGACTTGCCGGCGGCGGACTCTTTGATCTTGCGGTCTAAGGTTTCCGGTATACTGTGCGGCCTGATGCAGAGACCGACACTTCTCGCAGTCCTGATAACGGTCGTGGCGGGCTTTTTGAGTCACGCTCCCGCGCGAGCCGTGCGGTCTCACTCCGCACCGGCGGTCGATCTTCTGTTACTCAATGCTCACGTTATTACCGTTGATGAAAGCCGGCCCGTGGCTGAGGCCATCGCGATTCAGCAGGATCGCATCGCCTGGGTTGGGAGTACCGCCCAGGCGCGGCGCCAGTTCCCGGGAGCGGTTCGAACGGTCGATCTGCACGGCGCTACGGTTTTGCCGGGACTGATTGATGCGCACGTCCATCTATTATCCCTCGGTCAGAGTTTGCTGCGGCTTAACCTTAAAGACGTAGCCGATGCGAACGAAGCTGTGCTCCGGGTCAAACAGCGAGTCGCCAACGCAGCACCCGGCGAATGGATCGTCGGTTGGGGTTGGGACGAAGGAAAATGGGCCGCACATTATCCGGACAATCAAGCCCTTAGTGAGGCAGCTCCAAATAATCCTGTGTTCCTCGTGGGCCTGCATAGCTTTGCGGCCTGGGCCAACAAGCGGGCATTGGAACTCGCAGGCGTCAGCAGGAAAACGGCGGATCCGGAGAATGGGAAGATCGTCCGCGATGATCGGACCGGCGAGCCCACCGGCATTTTGCTCAATCACGCGCAGGAGTTAGTGGAAGCCAAGATTCCGCCTTTGTCATTGGCTCAAACAGAAAAGGCGATTGAACTTGCCGCTCGCGAATGCGTCCGCAATGGCCTGACTTCGGTTCACGATGCGCGGGTGTCGCCGATCATGCTCGAGGCGTTTCGCGAACTGATTCGGCAGGGGCGGATGCCACTGCGGCTCTACGCGATTCTGGATGGAGCCGATTCCGCGCTGGTGAAGGATTGGCTGGCACGCGGACCGGAAATTGATCCGCAGCATCGGCTGACCATCCGTTCGTTCAAACTCTTTGCCGATGGCGCGCTCGGTTCGCGCGGCGCAGCTTTACTTGAACCATATAGCGATGCGCCCCAGTCCAAAGGTGTGATCACGACGTCCGCAACCGCCATTTATGAATTGACCCGTCAATCACTGCAAAAAGGATTTCAAGTTTGCACGCACGCCATTGGCGACGCTGCCAACCGCATGACACTCGACGCCTATGAGCGCGCCCTTAAGCAATTGCCACAGCGCCGCGGGGCCAGACTGCGCGTCGAACACGCGCAGGTGCTGGCGCCGGCTGATATACCGCGCTTTGCCAGGCTCGGGGTGATTCCCTCGATGCAACCGACTCATTGCACTTCCGACATGGGCTGGGCTGAGAAGCGAGTTGGTTCAGAACGGATAAAGGGCGCGTACGCGTGGCGCGCGCTTTTGTCGACGGGGGTTCACCTTCCGCTTAGTTCGGACTTTCCTGGTGAAACGTTGAATCCTTTCTACGGGATTTATGCGGCGCTTACACGTCAGGATGTGAACGGCAACCCCGCTGGTGGCTGGTATCCTGAACAACGACTGACCCTGACCGAGGCGCTGCGTGGCTACACTATCGAAGGCGCCTACTCTGAATTTGAAGAATCAGCAAAGGGCTCAATCGAAAAAGGAAAACTCGCAGACCTTACCGTGATCGAGCAGAACATAAGCACGTTGCAGCCTAAGGAGATTCTCTCGATCCGCGTATTGAAGACCATTGTGGGAGGCAAAGTCGTCTACGATTCGGAGCAGAGCACCAAATAACCAAGGTCCAATGTCTCGCCCTGCCAGCGACAAAGTCGATCCGCTTGTCTCGTTTCGGGCAGTCAGTTTCGCGCTCAGCGGCCGTCCGATCATCGACCAGCTGGCTCTTGATGTTCGTCGCGGCGAAACGCTGGTGCTGCTGGGCGAGTCCGGTTGTGGCAAGACAACCACGCTGCGCCTAGTCAATCGTTTGTTGACACCAACAGCGGGTGAAGTGCTGGTCGAAGGGAAGGCAACCACGAAATGGGACGTGATTCGTTTACGGCGCCGCACCGGCTATGTGATTCAGGAAGCGGGACTGTTTCCTCACTTTACCGTCGCTGAGAATGTGGCGCTCGTCCCGTCGCTCGAGAAATGGGCCCCGGACCGGGTTGAGCGCCGCACCAACGAACTATTGGATCTGGTCGGACTGGATGCTCGCCGCTTCGCGGATCGCTATCCACGCGAATTATCCGGGGGACAACGGCAGCGTGTAGGCGTGGCGCGCGCGCTGGCGGCCGATCCGCCGCTGTTGTTGATGGACGAGCCGTTCGGTGCGCTGGATCCGTTAACCCGCGCGTCTCTGCAAAAAGAATTTTCAGAAATGAAGGTGCGGCTGGGCAAGACAGTAATCTTTGTGACGCACGATGTGAGAGAGGCCCTCATGATCGGGTCGCGAATCGCTTTGATGGATGCCGGCCAGATCGTTTTGCTGGAGACTCCCGCGGAGTTTGTGAAATCGGAGAATGGATTGGCGCGCGCCTACCTGCAGACGCTGTCAGAACCGCCTGCGGTAGCGGGCGGGCTCTAACCGTCGCGCAAATCGCAATCGCTGTGAAAACAAAGTGGCCCGCCCGCTATCGCAGGCGGTTCTGACTTTATGATCGAATTCCTCAAAGCCAACTGGTCCGACATACTCGCGCACATTGCCCAGCATGTCTGGCTGGTGTTCGTCTCGATCGCGATTGCGGTTCTCATAGCACTTCCGGTGGGCATTTTGATCACCCGCCGGCAGCGGCTGCGCGCGCCGCTTCTGGGAATCGCGAATGTGATGCAGACAATTCCGAGCCTCGCGTTATTCGGCTTTCTAATTCCACTTCCGTTCATTGGCGGTATTGGCCCACGCACCGCGATCGTGGCGCTGGTTTTCTATGCGTTGCTGCCGATCATTCGCAACACCGTCACCGGGATTCTGGGCATCGACAGATCGGTGCGCGAAGCGGCCGTGGCTATGGGGATGACTGACAGCCAGGTTTTGTTTCAGGTTGAGTTACCGCTGGCCATGAGCGTCATTCTCACGGGCGTGCGCGTGGCGGTGGTGATCACGATTGGCGTAGCGATCATCGCCGCGGAAGTGGGCGCGGGCGGCCTTGGCGAATACATCTTTCGCGGGCTGCGTTTGAACGACAATCACCTGCTGTTGGCGGGCGCCGTGCCTTCCGCAATCATGGCTTTGGTTGCAGATTTTGGTTTTGGACTGATTGAAAAGCGATTTGATACTTCAGTGGCGCGTTCACGCGCTGCCTCGAGACGCGTGCTCGCGTGGATAACGGTGGTTTTGGCCGTGCTGATCATGGGCTTTTTCGGCGTACGCGGGCTGCGTCGCAGCGCGAGTACACGGACCAGTCGCGGGCACGTGACCGTTGGCTCGAAAGATTTCACTGAATCGATCCTGCTGGCGGAAATCGTTGCACAAATGCTCGAAGCCCAGCACGTTGAGGTCGATCGTCAATTCGATCTTGGTGGGAATCTCGCACACGGCGCGCTCGTTGCCGGTCAAATCGATCTTTATCCCGAATACACAGGCACGGCGTTCACGGCGATTCTTCATCATGAACCGATCACAGATCCAAAAGCAGTTTTCGACCAGGTTCAGCGCGAGTATTTGAGCCAATTTAATCTTTTGGTCAGCGACCCGCTGGGCTTCGACAACACATTTGCGATCTTAGTGCGCGGCGAAGACGCGCGACGCTTGAACCTGAAAACAATTTCGGACGCGGCCAAATATGCGCCGCGATGGCAAGCGGGATTTGGCCATGACTTCATGAATCGGCAGGATGGCTATCTGGGATTTTCGAAGAGTTATGGTTTGCGGTTTGCTGGTGTCAGCGATATGTCGCTCGATTTGACTTACACCGCGCTTGCGTCTCACAAGGTCGACATGATTGCCGGCAACTCGACTGACGGTCGTATCGCAGCGCTTGATCTGGTCCAACTCGAAGATGACCGGCATTACTTTCCACCGTATGAAGCGGTCTTCGTGGTTCGTAAAGAAGTTTGGGTGTGGGCTCCTGCCGAAGGAGTATTCGACAAGAAGGCGCTGCCTGTATCCGATGTCATGAGTAAGCTGAATAGATCGATTTCGACCGACGAAATGCGGAAGCTGAATTACGAGGTCGATGGCGCGAAGCGCGACAAGAAAATCGTAGTGCACGAATGGCTGGTTAAGAAAGGATTCGTGCAGTAGATAAGAGTTCGCGTCACCGGTGGCGCTGATTACATCGGGCCACGAATTTGGATGGTCGCCCACATTTCAGGATTTGAAGCTCCTCATTCAGTCTCTCCACTCAGAGGTGTTCCGTTCGGGTTGCTTTGTGTGATTTCGTGGATCGTCCTTGTTTCCCGAACGAAGAGAAACGATCCACGAAATCACACGAACTACACGAAACTCATCACCACGTTCAATCGAACTTTTGAGGCAAAGCCGTCGCAAATAATAAAGCGGGGCAAGCCCCCCCTTCCTGACCGTGACGTTGCTAATGCGTCAAGTCCTCAACCAACACCGCTCAGCTAACACCTCTCAGACTGGGAAGCCCCGCGAAAGACTAAGAAGCTTCCCCAACTGTTAATAACTCACACACCTCAAGCGTCTTTCTTTTGGAGCGATCTGCCGCGGCTGCGACCGCGATTCTGGTCCAAACTTTTCGGCGCGGGTGCTCGTACTGAATTCTGACCGCCTGTCATGCGTTATCTCTTCTCATTCTATGCGGACGCGGCGCGCATCGCGCTGCAATCAATCATGGCGCACAAGCTGCGCGCCTTTCTCACTCTGATTGGGATCATTATCGGCGTGGCTGCGGTCGTCGTGGTGGGCGCGTCAGTCAGCGGACTAAACACGTACGTTACCGAAAAAGTCGCCAAACTTCTGGGGGCGAACCATTTCATGATCGCGCGCATGGCTTTTCAGGGCCACATGTCCGATGAAGAGTTCGAGCGCCGCAATCGCCGCAACAAACGACTGAACTGGGATGACTACGAGTGGTTGCGCGACCACTGCACGTCCTGCGCAGAAGTCGGCGTGGAACTCGGGAGCCAGGTCGATTTGAAACAGGACGGCATTGAATTCCCCGGCGCCATTGTTTTCGGCGTGACTTCGAATATGCAGGACATCGAGGACAAGGTTGTTGCCGACGGCCGTTTTATTTCTCCGGATGAAGTGCAGCGATCCGCTTATGTGTGTGTCCTGGGCAGCGATATCAAGGACAAATTCTTTCCCAACGGCAGCGCCATCGGCGGAACTTTGAAGGTCCGGGGCATTCCGATGCAAGTCGTGGGGGTGGAAGAAAGCCGCGGCGCCTTCTTTGGCGATTCGCTCGATCGGCATATCTATATTCCGGCGACCACTCACCTGCAGATATTCGGGCGCAACGGCTTGCAGATTCACGGCAAGGCAGAAACGCGCGACAACTTCCAACCGGCGATCGAAGACGCGCGCATGACGATGCGAAATAAGCACCGCCTGAAAGGAAATGAAGAGGACGATTTCGGGCTCGTAGACGTCGAGAGCCTTAACAATCAAATCGATCAATTCACCGGGACGATCGCGGCAGTAGTGGTGCCGATTACGCTGATAACTTTGGTCGTCGGCGGCATTGTGGTGATGAATATTATGCTGGTAAGCGTCACCGAGCGAACTTTTGAGATCGGTTTGCGAAAAGCCGTTGGCGCAACCCGGAGGCAGGTCCTGCTGCAGTTTCTGATCGAATCCGGAATGTTATGCGCCTTTGGCGGCGTGATCGGGTTGCTCGCTGCCTGGGGCGCGACCGCGCTGATCACCGCCCTGGCCGGAATCACCATGACGATCACGATTGGCTATATCCTGCTGGCTTTGATTGTCTCGAGTGTGATTGGAATGATTGCCGGCATTTATCCGGCGTTCAAAGCGGCCCGCCTGGATCCGATCATTGCGCTGACGAAGACGACGTAAGTAAGGTCTTCGGTCTTTGATCTTTGGCCTTTGATGGTTTTCCAGGATCAAAGACAAAGACCAAAGACCAAAGACCAAAGACCAAAGACCGAAACAGTAACTCATTGGAATAACTTGAGACTTAGATTTCCAAAAATCTTCCCGCGCGAAACGCTCCGCATGGCGCTCGACAACGTGCGCTCGAACAAGTTTCGCAGTTTTCTCACGGTGCTCGGCATCGTCATCGGCGTAATGGCCGCTATTGTAGTCGCGTCGATTCTCACCGGCATGCGCCAGAGCATCATCTCGATCATTGAAGAGTACGGCACCAACAACATTTATGCCTTTCACCTGACCACGGGACCGCGGACCACGACCGATCGCGCGGAACGCCTGCGCAAACCGCTGACGGTCCTGGATGCGCAGGCGATCAAACAATACGCGCTCTCGGTGGAAGACCTGGCGGTATGCGCTCCTAACGTGGGTTACACCGGCGGGCCGTTCGACGACAACATCACTTATCAGGGTCGCAATTACCGCTGGGGAAACACCGAAGGCGTCACGCCCAACTACGCAAACATTGTCAACATCACCATTCGTGAAGGCCGCTTCCTCACCGAAGCAGATGAAGAACAGCGACGCAACGTCATGGTGATTGGGGTCAACGCGGCCGACGCGCTGTTTCCCGGCAAGCAGGAAAGCATCGCCGGCACACAGGTGCGGATGGGTGGCTATGACTTTGAGATCGTCGGCGTGTTGGAAAAGCGAAAGGCGGGATTCTTTGGCGAGAACGAAGAAGACAATGCCGTGCTGATTCCATTCCGGACCGCCCAAAAGGTGTCGCCCGGCCGCGGCTGGATCTTGTTTGTGATTCAAGCCCGGCCCGGACAATTGAACGAAGCCCTGACGCAATCGGAAGACGTCCTGCGGCGTCGGCGTAACGTAAAGTTTGATGAGCCCAACAACTTTGACATTAAGACTGCCGACAATTTCGTCAAGCAGTTTGACAATATCTTTGCGATGATTGGGCTGGTTGCCATTGCGATTTCAAGCCTCGGCCTGCTGGTCGGCGGCATTGGCGTCATGAATATCATGCTGGTCAGCGTGACGGAACGCACGCAGGAGATCGGCATCCGCAAAGCGCTCGGAGCACGCCGGCGCGATATCACCAATCAATTTCTGTTCGAAGCGATGACGCTAACGTTTCTGGGTGGAATGTTGGGAGTGATCCTGGCAATCGGGATTAGCAAGCTGGTGATGTTCCTAATTCCGAGCCTGCCCGCCTCGATTCCGATGTGGGCCGTCACTTCCGGAATTACCGTCAGTGTCGGGGTGGGATTGATCTTTGGCGTCTGGCCGGCGCGTAAAGCCGCGCGCCTCGATCCGATTGAGTGTCTCAGGTATGAATGAGATTATTTAGGCCCGCCCGCTACCTCAGGCGGTTCTGACGCAGGCAGGTTAATTGATTGGATAATCTGCTGGTATTCCGGGTCGTCTCGCAGCGAATCCCAGTTCTTGTCCCGCTCAAACCACTCACGATTCTCGTTGCCTAATTCGATTGCGCGGCGCAGCCATTTCAGCGCTTCATCGCGCTCTCCTTCCATCGCGTATGCCGACGCCAACCAGTACGCGGCGTCGTGATCGGTGTTGGCGGTCACTTTTACTTCGTCAGTGAGTTGCGCGCGCGCCTCTTCGCTGAAGCCCAGCGCGCTCAGAAATGTTGCATAAATGGGGCGAATGCCATCAAGCTGCGGTTGCTGCTCCAGCACCTGTTCAAGCATCTCTGCGGCCTTCACCACGTCCCCGCGGTAATAAAGCGCCCGGGCGCGAAAAGTCTTTACCAGCGGATGATCGGGTTCGATGGCGGCGCCCAGGTCCAGTTCCGCGAGCGCCTGTTCATATTGTTCCTGGTAGGTGAAGATGCGCGCGCGGTTATAGCTGGCCACGACGCGCTCAGCCGGACTCAGCCGCGCCATCCGTTCGAAATAACGCAAAGCCTTTTCGTATTCGCCATCCAGGCGCGCGATTACGCCCCGCTGAAAGTGCACACCCGGATCGTTCGGAGATTCTCGCGCCAAGTGTTCCGCAGTTTCTCTGGCGCGCGCTTTCTCGCCGCGCGAAAGATAAATCAGGACCATGTGCCGGCGCGCTTCCAGGTTGTTGGGATCGAGGGCGAGAGCTTTGTCGAATGCCTCCTGGGCGGCGTCATAATCGCCAGGTTCGCCCGTGCCCTTGATCACCCGGTTCGCATAAGCCTTGCCCAGGCCGCTGTGCGCCTGGGCAAACGAAGGATCGAGATAAGCCGCGCGCTCGAAATGTTGAATCGCTTCGTCAATATCCTTGCGCGCAATCGTTTTATAAATGAAGCGTCCCAGGCAATCACGGGCGCGCAGGTATTCTTCATAGGCTTCGGCATTCGCGGTCGGCGCCTGGACCAGGCGATCTTTTTCGTCGGCCGATAATTCAAGCCGCAGGCCTTCGCAAATCTCGTTCGTAATCGTGTCCTGGACCGTGATGATGTCGGTCGCTTCGGCATCGATGCGATCAGTCCAAAGCAGATCGCCTGAATCGACATCGACGAGCTGCGCCGTCACCCTAAGACGGTTGCCGGCGCGGAGGAATCCTGCGGCCAACACCGCTGAGACGCTCATTTCACGACCGGCCTGGCGCGGATCGACCTGAACGCCCTGATACTTGACGATTTCCGACGAAGGACGAACGACCAGCGATCGCACCCGCGCGAGTTCGGTAATCACTGCATCAGCCAGCGAGAATTCATAAAAACTTGACTGCGGATCGTTGCTGACATTTTTGAAAGGAAGAATGGCCACGCTTTTTCGCTCTCGATCGCTGACGCTGGTCGCCGGCGTCGAGTGCGCTGACTGTTCGGAAATCGAAGACCGTTGGGATGTACTACGTTCTCCGGTGATGCCACGCAACCAACGCATCGCCCGGCCCATGCGACCAGTGCCGGCCATATGACGGGGCGCGACGGGCGCGATGGGCTCGAAGGCTTGCGCACCGCCGGCTTCGATCTCCCGCAGCGCCGCCCGCAAATCGTCGCGCAACTCGCTGACCTTCTGATAACGCTGTCTTGGTTCCTTCGCGAGCGCGCGATCGAGGACCACCTGCAATTGCCAGGGCGCGCCTCCAGGCCGGGCTCCATTAAGCGGGACCGGATCTTCATGCAGCACCGCGTGCCGCACATCCACACTCGTCTTGCCCTGAAATGGCCAGGTGCCCGTCAGCAGCTCGTACAGCAGCACGCCGGTGGAAAAAATATCCGCCCGCGCGTCGACGCGTTCGCCGCGCGCCTGCTCGGGCGCTGCATAGGTGGCCGTACCGTAGGGAATTCCAACTTCAGTCAGGTCGGTGTGATGGATGCCGCCGGGACTCGCGCTCTCGTCGACCAGTTTAGCCAAACCGAAGTCGAGGATCTTCACCTGGCCGGAAGGCGTGACCATGACGTTGCCCGCCTTGATGTCGCGATGAATGATGCCCCGTTCGTGGGCGGCCGCGAGCGCATCAGCGACCTGGATGGTGATTGAAAGAGCGCTGCGCAGATCGAGCGGCCGACCGCTGACCAGTTCGCGCACGTTCTTGCCTTCAACGTACTGCATCGCGATGAAGTGGACGCCGTCGAGCTCGTTCAGATCGAAAATGGTGCAAATGTTCGGGTGGTCCAAAGCGGAAGCCAGACGCGCTTCGCGCTCGAAACGTTTGAGGTTGGCTTCTTTGACAGTTAGTTCCGGCGGAAGGACCTTGACGACTACAGCGCGCCCGAGTTTCGTGTCGGTCGCTTTATAAACTGTTCCCTGCCCACCGGCGCCAATCTTCTCGAGGATGCGATAATTCCCAAGTTTCGCGCCGATCATTCTTTCGTATATTAAACGCTCAGAACCCGACTGGTGCAAATGGTGAGTGCCTCAGGTACGAATAAGGGGTCAGTACCATCCGTGTCAGAACCGCCTGTGGTAGCGGGCGGGACTAAGTAATCGCACATCCTCATTCTTGGAAACCATCTGGTCCGCCCGCTACCGCAGGCGGTTCTGACGCGGATGGGATAAAGACTCCACGCGATCGCCAACGCGGCTCCTGGTACCATGCTGACGCAAATGGTACTGACTTCACTATCTTCTTCCGTGCGCAATCTTTTCCGCTTCCGGAAACCGGCGCAACCGCAGCATCGAGATCACGCCAAATAACGGTCCCGGCGCGAGAATGATGAACGCATAGCGCCACCCGACGCGGCTTTCCACTCGCGGAATCAATTCAATCGAAATTGTTGTCAACAGAAAACCGAGGCAGGTTTGGATCGTCAGGGCCGTTCCGATGTACTGCGGGTCTCCAAGTTCGGTTACGCAAGCAGAGAACTGTGCCGAGTCGGCAACCACGCTGGCGCCCCAAATCGCCGCGACAATCAAAAGTGCGATCGGACTTGCCCCAAACAACAATCCGATAATCAAACAACAACTGCCACTGATGGCCATGGCAATCGAAGTCACAATTGTGCGGCCCACACGATCGGCGATCAAACCGGCAAACACACAGCCGGCCGCGCCCGACCCGATTACAACGAACGAGGCGACTTCGGCCAACGCGGGATCGCTTTGACGCCGGGCGAGACTCGCGCGAATCATGAAAGGGATCCACGTCCACATCGCGTACAGTTCCCACATGTGGCCAAAGTAACCGAGGTTCGCCAGCCGCACGCCTCGGTTGTGAAATACTTTTCCGGCCTGCTTCAGATCAAATCGCGCTGCCGGCAAGGCAAATGGACCATCACTGACAAAAAAAAGAACCATTAGCCCGCCCGCGAGAGCGAGGACTGACACAAACAGGATGTTGTATCGCCAATTCGCGCTGCCAACGCCGTTGATGAGATAGGGAGTTGCTTTGCCGAGCGTGAGCGCACCCACCAGAACGCCGAGCGCCAGCCCCCGTCCGTATCGAAACCACGTCGCCAGGATCTTCATGGCCGGGGGATAAACTCCGGCGAGAAACATGCCGGTCAAAAACCGCAAAACGATGGCCACCGATGGCTCATGCGTAAACCAACCGAAGATCCCATTCACGATCGCGCCACAGATTGCCGTAAGCGTGAAAAGGTGACGGGGACTGATGATGTCCGGAAGATTGAAGAGCGCGCTTAAGAGGGTGCCCGCCACGAATCCAATTTGCACCGATAGCGTCAACCAACCGGCAGCCGTCGCGCTCAGATGCCACTCTCTGGTTAGCGAGGGAACTACGGCTGATCCGCTGAACCACAATGACATGCCGAGCAGTTCGGCGACGGCGAGCAAGACCAGCGTTCGCCAGCGATGGTTCGATTCGTTAACGGAATCAGCAGTTGAATTTTGCAAGCGGCAGATTGTAGCGCCAAATACGATCCACGAAAACCGAACGAACGCTACAGGTAGTGCCCTGGTTTCTGTTCTGGAGTACCGCCTTTAGGCGGAATGTCTCAATTGGTCTCTTTCCGCCTAAAGGCGGTACTCCAAACTGGGATACTCTACCAACGATCACGAAGGCAAATACGTGTTTGCGTTGGTCCGTCTAAATTCGTGGATCATGATGTGGTCAGGCGGAACTTTCTGGCTGCTGCGGGCGTTTCGCCAAATAGTTCGACCATCTTGACTTTCGCTCGTCGCCGCCGCAAATCCTAAAGCCATGCCCATAACTCGTCGCACGTTCATCAAGCAGGGCGCGCTTGCTGTTGGCGCTTCGCTCGTTCGTTTCCCGGTAATTACGTCCTCGGTCGCCCCAAAAAAGATTGTCATCATCGGCGCCGGAATGGCCGGACTCAGTGCCGGGTATGAATTGTCGCAACTGGGCCATGACGTGACGATCCTCGAAGCGCGCACACGTCCGGGCGGCCGGGTTCACACCCTGCGCGAGCCGTTCTCTGATGGTTTGTTTGCGGAAGCCGGCGCGGCGAGGATTCCCGACAACCACGACCTGACGCTCAAGTATGTCAAATTATTCGATGTCCCGCTCGAGCCAATGTATCCCTCGCGGCTTTCATCATTGGTCGTTGACGGCCAGTCAAAGCGCGAAGTCTCCATCGATGGCTTCACGGACGGACTGGCCCAATTTTTTGGTTCCGAATTTCGCGGGCCCAACCGCTTCTCCAAAGTAAAAGGCGGAAACGACAACCTGCCAAAGGCGTTTGCCCGGCGGCTGGGAGACAAGATACGTTACGGCGCGCCCGTCGTGAAGATCGATCAGGATGATAAGGCTGCGCAGGTGACGTTTATGGAAAAAGGCAATCGCCAAACAGTGAACGCCGATCGCGTTTTATGCGCGTTGCCGTTTACGCTCTTGCGGGACATCGAACTGCCGTCAAATTTTCCTGAAAAGAGACGCGACATTATCCGCAACCTCGGATACGCTTCGGTCTCGCGCGTGTATCTGCAAACCAAGCGACGTTCATGGGAAGAGAAAGGCCTGAATGGTTTCGCCGTCACCAGCGATGCCGTGGAGATTTGGCAACCAACCTGGAGCCAGCCCGGGCCTCGCGGGATCATCATGACTTATAACCGGCCCGGGCAGGCTGAGCGAATCGCGGCCATGAAAGAGCCCGAAAGGATCAGTTCGACGCTGGCCCAACTGGGTCCGTTGTTTCCGGGGCTGCAGGAAAACTTTGAGAAGGGGACGACGAAATGCTGGGCGGAAGACGAGTGGTCACGCGGCGCATGGGCGTTCGTCGGTATGCGAGATTTCACCGCCGCGTCTTCGCCGGAAGGCCGAATACACTTTGCCGGTGAACATCTTTCGCTGTCTTTTTCGTGGATGCAGGGCGCGCTTGATTCGAGCGCGCGCGCCGTGAAGCAAATTAATGAGGCGTAGGTCAGAACCGCCTGCGGTAGCGGGCGGGCCATTCTCTTCGCTGCAAAAATCTTTCCCTTGACCTCCCCCATACAATGATTTGGTGCGGCGCGGAGCGCCATCAAATCATGTGGAACGATACCGACATCCCACTCGGATACCTAATCACCTTTCGTTGCTACGGAACCTGGTTACACGGTGACAAGCGCGGCTCAGTCGACCGCGAGCACAATCGATACAAGTCTCCATACGGGGTGCCTAATCGCAATCGTCGTCGTCACAATGAGACCCTGCTCAAGAGTGAACCGGTCTTACTAAATGCAAGCCAACGCGGGTCAGTTGAAAAGGCGATCACCGACACGTGTTCACACAGGAAGTGGCGCCTACACGCATGCAGTGTCCGGACGAACCACGTACACTCCGTTGTTTCGATTGGATCGACAAAACCAGAACTCGCGCTAAATGCGCTCAAGGCCAATGCAACGAGACAAATGAGAGAAGACGGTTATTGGCACGCT